>JANXXZ010000372.1 GCA_025350385.1 Bacteroidales bacterium | reverse complement strand
TTCCAAAATTCCTGAATTTTAACAGGTCATTCTTATTGAATGACACCAGGTCGCCCAGGGTTTCCACATCGGCTGCTTTGAGGCAGTTAAGCGCGCGTACCGAAAGATCCATGTCAACCAACTTTGTTTTAAGTAACTGGCGGATATGAAGGGTGTTTTCATCAAATTCTTCAGCTACGGCTTTCTCTTCAGTATCGAGGGTAATTTTTTCGTCGCTGAAAAGCATGAAATGGTGTATCAAAATCCGGGCAGCTTCTTTCAAAGCTTCCTTGGGATGAATAGAACCGTCCGTTTTGATTTCCAGAACCAGCTTTTCATAGTCGGTTTTTGTTTCAACGCGGAAGTTCTCGATATTGTATTTTACGTTCTTTATCGGAGTGTGAATAGAGTCGATAGCAATTGTCCCAAGTAATGCATTCGGGACTTTGTTTTCTTCGGCCGGAACATATCCTCTTCCTTTGTTAACGCTGATCTCAATGTTCAGCTTAACGGTAGGTTCCATATGGCAAATCACGATTTCGGGATTCAGCACCTGGAAAATGGATAGATGTTTGGCAATATCACCGGCGGTGAATGTATCTTTCCCTGAAACAGTGAAATTTACTTTTTCACTTTCTTCCGATTCAATTTGTTTGCGGAAGCGTACTTTTTTCAGGTTCAAAACCATGTCAGTAACGTCTTCCACTACTCCCTTGATGGAGGAAAATTCGTGATCCACCCCGTCAATGCGTATCGTCGTGATGGCATAACCTTCGAGCGACGAGAGCAGTATTCTGCGAAGAGCATTACCGATTGTGATACCAAAACCGGGTTCGAGAGGGCGGAATTCAAAGATACCGTCGAACTCGTCGGCTTGTATCATAATAACCTTGTCAGGCTTCTGGAATGCTAAAATGGCCATAAATGTCCTTTGTTGGTTGATAGTTGCAAGATAACAAATTACTTTGAATACAATTCAACGATGAGTTGTTCCTTGATGTTTTCAGGAATTTCATCACGCTCAGGAAAATTCAGAAATTTCCCGGACATGCTGGCATCATCCCACTCAAGCCATGAAAAGCGGTGCGATCTGCCTGTGAGTGAATTTACAATAACTTCCAACGATTTTGAGCGTTCTCTGACACCAATTACATCTCCTTTGTTGAGTTCATAGGAAGGTATATTTACTACTTTCCCATTCACTGTAATATGGCAATGACACACAAGCTGACGGGCGCCATCGCGGGTGGGAGCAATCCCGAGGCGATAAACCACGTTGTCAAGCCTGGCTTCTATTAATTGCAGCAAGATCACACCGGTAACTCCACTTTTACTTGAAGCTCTTTCAAATGTATTCCTGAATTGTTTCTCCAGGATACCGTATGTGTATTTTGCCTTTTGTTTTTCCGTGAGCTGAACTCCGTATTCCGAAGTTTTCTTTCTGCGTTTACTTTGTCCGTGCTGCCCGGGGGGATAATTCTTTTTTTCGAAAGAACGGTCGGGGCCGTAGATAGCTTCCTTGAATCTCCTGGCTATCCTTGACTTGGGACCAATGTATCTTGCCATAAAGCCTTATAATTATTGTTAATAAATGTTTCGTTGATTATTAACCGAAGTTTCAGTGTATTGATTACACTCTTCTGCGTTTCGGAGGTCTGCAGCCGTTGTGTGGCAACGGAGTAATATCCTGGATTTCGCCAACTTCAATACCGGCGGTGTGTAGAGTTCGTATAGCCGATTCACGACCCGAACCGGGGCCCTTTACATACACCTTAACCTTGCGTAATCCCATATCATAAGCTACCTTGGCACAATCCGTAGCAGCCATCTGGGCAGCATAAGGGGTGTTTTTCTTGGATCCCCTGAAGCCCATTTTACCGGCTGATGCCCACGAAATCACCTGGCCGGCACTGTTGGTAAGGGATATTATGATGTTATTGAAAGAAGCGAAGATATAAGCTCTTCCAACAGCCTCTACCTTAACAACTTTTTTCTTTGAAACTTTGGTGGTCTTTGCCATAGTGAATTGATTTCAACTTTGATTCGTTACTTTTTAACCTTTCGTTGCCTTTTTCTTGTTGGCAACAGTCTTTTTCCTGCCTTTGCGGGTACGTGCATTATTCTTGGTACTTTGCCCGCGCAACGGAAGGCCAAGACGGTGACGGATTCCCCGGTAGCAACCGATATCCATCAATCGCTTGATGTTTAACTGGGTTTCTGAACGCAGAGATCCTTCAACCTTGTACGAATCAGTAATGATCGTACGGATCTTGTTTTGCTCATCATCGGTCCAGTCCTGTACTTTCTTGTTCCATTCCACACCGGCTTCCGAAAGTATTTTCTGGGCAGAAGCGCGCCCTATGCCGAATACGTAGGTAAGACCTACTTCGCCAATTTTATTCTTCGGTAAATCAATACCAGCAATACGTGCCATATATTTTTATTGCTTTTGAGGATTATACAATGATTAACCTTGTCTTTGCTTGTACTTGGGATTCTTTTTGTTGATGACATAGATTCTCCCTTTCCTTCGCACGATTTTGCAATCAGGCGTTCTTTTCTTTACGGATGCTCTGACTTTCATTGCTTGTATTATTATTTGTCGTTAGGTTACTTATTTATAACGGAAGATAATTCTTCCTTTACTCAGGTCATAGGGTGACATTTCAATTTTCACTTTATCACCAGGCAGAATTTTAATATAATGCATTCGCATTTTGCCGGATATGTGTGCGGTAATCATATGCCCGTTTTCGAGTTCCACCCTGAACATAGCATTGCCCAAAGATTCCCTGACGACTCCGTCCTGCTCAATTACCAGTTGTTTGGCCATTCGTTACCTGATTATCTGTATATTTTTGTTAATTACCTGTTCAATTTCTTCGAAGCTTGATAAAATATCAGCTCCTTCTTTTCGGATTGCAATAGCGTGTTCAAAGTGCGCCGATGGTTTGTGATCAGAAGTGCGGATGGTCCAGCCATCCCTTTCCTGCATCACCGACCGTCCTCCCAGGTTGATCATCGGCTCAATGCAGATCACCATCCCTTCCTCCAGTTTTGAACCAGATCCCCGCTTGCCATAATTAGGTACTTCGGGTTTCTCGTGAAGGCTGGTACCCAATCCGTGACCAACAAGATCGCGGACTACTGAATATCCAAAACTCTCCACGTACGCCTGAACTTCAAAACCAATGTCACCGATCCGCTTCCCCGCCATGGCAATTGCTATGGCTTTGTATAACGACTCCTTGGTCCTGACCATCAACAGCCTCACCTCTTCCTTTATTTCTCCTATTCCGAACGAATATGCCGAGTCGCCGAAATAACCGTCGATAATGGTTCCACAATCAATGGAAACAAGATCGCCATCCTTCAACTCACGGGCTCCCGGTATGCCATGCACCACAACTTCATTCACTGAGATGCAGAGTGTGCCGGGGTAACCGTGATATCCTTTGAACGCGGGCAATGCGCCGTGATCGCGGATAAACGTTTCAGCAATTTTATCCAATTCGATAGTAGGAATGCCGGGGCGCATATGGCTGGCTACTTCAGCTATCGTTTTTCCAACAAGCAAAGAACTTTTACGTATTTTTTCTATTTCAATATCGGTCTTGATCTGGGCCATTTTCCCTCCCTGTTCCGGGTTGATCTAGTAGGCGCCCAATCCTGCAGTACGTCCCTTAATACGGCCCGATTTGGTTAGGCCTTCATAATGTCGCATCAGCAGATGACTTTCAATTTGTTGCAGTGTATCTAAAACAACTCCTACTAGGATCAGCAATGAAGTCCCCCCGTAAAACTGGGCGAACTGCGAACTTACTCCTGTCATCCTGACCAGGGCAGGCATAACAGCCACCAAAGCAAGAAACAAGGATCCGGGGAAAGTTATTTTTGACATAACAGAATCAATGAAGTCAGCCGTTTTCTTACCAGGTTTAACACCCGGTATAAAACCTCCGTTTTTCTTCATATCCTCAGCCATTTGATTCGGATTAACAGTAATTGCCGTATAAAAATAGGTGAATACTACGATCAGTAAGGCATAGGTAACGTTGTACCATAAGCCGTTAATATCGGTGAAGGCTGCTGCAAATCCGCGAAGGTTTTCACTGTTGGCAAAACCGGCAAGTGTAAGAGGGAGAAACATGATTGCCTGGGCAAAAATGATCGGCATAACACCGGCAGCGTTGACCTTTAATGGAATGTATTGCCGCACACCACCGTATTGTTTGTTACCGACAATCCGTTTCGCATATTGAACCGGTATTTTTCGTGTCCCCTGCACCAACAGGATACACAGAAGAATAACCAGTATAAGGATTACAAGTTCTACAATAAAGAATACAAGACCACCTCCTTTCATTTCCATACGTGATGCAAATTCACTAAAAAGAGCGAATGGCAGCCTAGCCATGATCCCTACCATGATAATGAGGGAGATACCATTTCCCAAACCTTTATCCGTAATCTTTTCACCAAGCCACATTACAAACATGGTTCCTGATACCAGAATTACTACTGTTGAAAACCAGAAGAAGGCGGAAGGGGTAGAAATATTCGGATCGAAAGGTGAAATAGCTTGCGGAGGCAGCTGCGAAATAAGGTTTGCTATATATGCAGGGGCCTGGAGTGCCGTAATAATTACCGTTAGGTAACGGGTAATCTGGTTAATTTTCTTACGTCCGCTTTCACCTTCCTTCTGCAGTTTCTGGAAATATGGAATAGCCATACCCAACAACTGGACAACGATTGAAGCCGAAATATAGGGCATGATACCAAGAGCGAAAATAGAAGCGTTGCTGAAAGCACCTCCTGAAAACATATTCAGGAGACCGAGTAAACCAGATGAACCCTGGTTCTTGAGTGCTGCAAGCTGGCTTGGGTCAACTCCCGGAAGAACCACATAGGAACCTAATCTATACAGGGCAATGATGCCGATTGTGTAGAGAATTCTCTTACGGAGCTCTTCAATCTTATAGATGTTTCTTAAAGTCTGTATGAAGCGTTTCATGAACGTTCTATTTTTGTTGCTGTTCCACCAACCGATTCAATAGCCTGGATAGCTTTCGCCGAAAAAGCGTGAGCTGTAATATTGAGTTTAGCCTTGAGTTCGCCACGGCTTAAAACTTTCAACAGGTCTTTTTTTGCAAGTAGACCATTTTCGCGAAGGATATCCGGGTCGATGGTAGTGAGACCTTTCGATTCGGCCAATTTCTGGAGAACATCCACATTAATTCCGCTATATTCGATCCTGTTTATATTCTTGAACCCTGATTTGGGAACCCTACGATAAAGAGGCATCTGCCCACCTTCAAAACCTATCTTACGGCTGTATCCTGAACGTGATTGGGCACCTTTGTGGCCGCGGGTAGAAGTACCACCTCTGCCTGAGCCTTGTCCGCGTCCGATTCGCTTCGTGGAATGTACAGATCCTTTGGCTGGTTTAAGATTGCTAAGATCCATGATTACTATTTTTCTGTAACGGTTAATTAAATTTCTTCTACTTTCAGCAGGTGGCTGATCGCTTTGATCATGCCTTCAACCTGGGGTGTGGCAACTATATCACGAGGGCGGCCCATTTTTGTGATGCCTAAAGCCCTGAGGGTACGTTTCTGGCGTTCCGGTTGTTTAATCCCACTCTTTATCTGGGTAATTCTTACTGTTTTCATCGCAATTCAGTTTTTTACAGTTTAACCATTGAAAACCTTGTCGAGGCTGATGCCACGAAGTTGGGCAATGGTATATGGATCTTTCATCTGTACCAGCGCGTCAATAGTTGCTTTAACCACGCTGTGGGGGTTTGAAGAGCCTTTCGACTTGGCAAGCACATCTCTCACACCAACACTTTCAAGTACGGCGCGCATAGCACCACCAGCAATAACGCCGGTACCCGGAGCTGCAGGTTTAAGGAACACGAGGGCTCCGCCGTATTTACCATATTGTTCATGCGGAATGGTTGCCTTAAGAACCGGAACCTTGATCAGGTTTTTCTTGGCATCTTCTATACCTTTGGTAATAGCTGCCTGTACTTCTTTTGCTTTCCCCAATCCGTAACCAACTACGCCGTTCTCATTACCAACCACAACTATGGCTGAAAAACTGAAAGTACGGCCACCCTTGGTAACTTTGGTAACACGCTGGATGGCGACGAGCCTGTCCTTGAACTCGATTTCGCTCGATTTTACTCTTTTGATATTAACGTTTGCCATAATCGCTATTAGAATTTAATGCCACCTTCTCTGGCTGAATCGGCCAGGGCTTTGATTCTACCATGATATAAATACCCGTTGCGGTCGAAAACCACTGCTTTGATGCCTGCTTCGATGGCGCGCTCAGCGGCCAGTTTACCAACCAGCTTGGCTTGATCGGTTTTTGTAACCTTTTGTGCAGCAATGCCCTTATCGCGTGATGATGCGCATACCAGGGTTTTGCCTGCCAGGTCGTCTATCAGCTGCACATACACTTCCTTATTGCTGCGGAAAACTGTCATGCGTGGGCGTTCGGCTGTTCCTGAAACATCCTTCCTTACCCTTTGCTTGATCTTTAACCTTCTGTATTCTTTATCTACCTTAAAAGACATTGCTTGATGGTATTATGCTGTTGTCACTTATTATTTATCAGATGCTGACTTGCCGGCTTTGCGTTTCAAAATTTCGCCTGCAAACTTGATACCTTTTCCTTTGTACGGTTCAGGTTTCCTGAACGACCGGATCTTAGCGGCCACCTGCCCAATCAGTTGTTTATCGTGCGAAATAAGCGTAATCGTAGGATTCTTGCTTCTTTCGGTAACGGTTGCAATCTGAATCTCGGGGGGCATTTCAAATACAATATTGTGCGAGTAACCTAAAGAAAGCTCAAGTATCTGGCCAGTGGCAACGGCTTTGTAACCAACTCCCACCAACTCCTGAACGATTTTGAATCCTTCGCTTACACCATGCACCATATTGAACAGAAGCGAACGATACAGCCCATGCAGTGCGCGATGCCTTTGCTGCTCAGTAGGACGTTGTACTAACAATTGTCCGCCTTCTATTTTAACAATAATATCCGGGTCAACCTGCTGTGTGAGCGTACCCATTTTTCCTTTGATTGTCACTAAATTCGTGTCCGAAACAGTTATCTGAACTCCGGACGGAATGGCAATCGGTAGTTTTCCAATTCTCGACATGCTTCAGTCCTCCTATTAACTTACGTAACAAATAACTTCGCCTCCAATACCCTTCACGCGTGCTTCCTTATCAGTCATCAGGCCTTTGGAGGTTGAAACAATAGCAACACCTAGTCCGTTGAGTACCCTGGGAAGTTCTTCAGAACCCACGTACCTGCGAAGGCCGGGTTTGCTGATCCTCTCAATCTGCGTAATTGCCGACTGTTTGGTAATAGGGTGATATTTTAGAGCGATCTTAATCAGGCCGGGTTGTGTATCTTCCTCGAATTTAAAATTCAGGATGTACCCTTTTTCGAAAAGGATTTTGGTTATTTCCTTCTTGAGATTAGATGCAGGAATTTCAACAACCCTATGGTTGGCCATCACGGCATTCCTTATTCTGGTTAGATAATCTGCAATGGGATCTGTGATCATTGTATGTGGGAATGATTAATTATTCAATTTTGTTTTTACCAGCTTGATTTAGTCACGCCGGGTATAAGTCCTTCCAGTGCCATGAAGCGGAAGTTGATACGGGAGATACCAAATTGCCTCATATAACCTTTGGGTCTTCCGGTAATCTTGCAACGGTTGTGCAGCCGCACCGGAGATGCATTTTTGGGTAGTTTCTGAAGACCGACATAATCGCCAGCAGCTTTAAGGGCAGCCCTTTTAGCAGCATACTTGGCAACCATTTTCTGCCTTTTTACTTCTCTTGCCTTGATGGATTCTTTTGCCATGGTATAGTATGGTTATTTCTTGAATGGTAAACCGAATTCTTTCAACAGTGCCAGGCACTCTTTGTCGGTGCGGGCTGTAGTCACGAAGGTAATATCCATACCATTGATTTTCAGCACCTTATCGATAAGTATTTCGGGGAAAATAATTTGCTCAGTAATACCCATCGTATAGTTACCGCGTCCGTCGAAGCCTTTCTCATTGATCCCGCGGAAGTCGCGGACACGGGGAATAGCCACTGAAATTAAACGGTCAAGAAACTCATACATATTCTGTCCGCGAAGGGTAACCCTCACCCCGATCGGCATAGCCTTACGAAGCTTGAAGTTTGAAATATCTTTCTTCGACTTGGTTGATACCGCTTTTTGTCCGGCTATTGATGTCATCTCGTTAATACCGGCTTCCATCAACTTTTTGTCGGCGATGGCTGTTCCTAAACCCTGGTTCAGACAAATCTTAACCAGCCTGGGAACCTGCATCGTATTTTTGTACTGGAACTGTTCCTTTAATGCAGGAACTACTTCCTCATAGTACTTTTCTCTAAGGCGCGCTGTGTAGTTCATTATTTAATTACCTCCCCGGTTTTTTTAGACACACGTACACTTTTATTTGTTTTGCTGTCGATCTGGCGACCTACGCGGGTTGGTTTCCCTGTGGAATCAACCAACATCAGGTTTGAGATGTGTATAGGCATTTCCTGTTTCACCAGGCCACCTTTAGGGTTTTTTGCATTAGGCTTTGAATGCTTGGTTGCCAGGTTTACGCTTTCAACGATTGCCCTGTATTTTTCAACATCCACTTCCAGTACTTTACCTGAACGTCCTTTGGAGTCGCCGGCAACTACCATCACATTATCGCCTTTTCTGATATGGAGTTTCATACTCTTAATTCCTTATTGATTAAAGCACTTCGGGTGCAAGTGAAACAATCTTCATATACTGTTTTTCCCTGAGTTCCCTGGCAACGGGTCCGAAAATACGGGTTCCGATCATTTCGCCGCCGGTATTAAGGAGCACAACCGCATTGTCGTCGAAACGGATGTAAGAACCATCAGCACGTCTGATCTCTTTCTTAGTCCTCACCACAACTGCTTTAGCTACAGTACCTTTTTTTACGTTTCCGGAGGGAAGGGCGTTTTTTATAGAAACGATAATCTTATCGCCCACGGATGCATATTGCTTGCGTGTACCACCGAGCACCCTTATGCAAAGAACTTCTTTAGCACCACTGTTATCGGCAACCGAAAGTCTGGATTCTTGCTGTATCATAATTATTTAGCTCTTTCAATGATTTCGACTAATCTCCAACATTTTGTTTTGCTCAGAGGCCTTGTTTCGGCAATGCGCACATTGTCTCCGATTCCGCATTCATTCTTTTCATCATGAGCGGCAAACGTGGAAGTTTTCTTCACGAACTTCCCATATTTGGGGTGTTTTACTCGCCTTTCAACCTGAACAACTATGGATTTCTCCATCTTGTTGCTGATGACAACACCAACCTTTTCTTTTCTAAGATTTCTTTCTTCCATTGCTGAGCAAATTACTTGTTATTGGCCTTGTTTATGCCAGCCGCTTCTTTTTGCCTTTTGGTAACTTCGCTTGTAAGGCGGGCAACAGTCCTGCGGTATACTTTAATTTTGTTGGGATTCTCCAGGGGAGAAATAGCATGGTTTAATTTAAGCCTGCTAAGCTGAATGCGCTCTTCGTCAAGCCTTTCTTTCAGCTCGGGAGTCGACAATTCACGAATAACTTCCTGTTTCATTTTGCGTCTATTAAGCGTTTTGCAACTTTCTTGTTTGGCGTGGCTTCAGTAATTAAGCCAGTTCTTCCACATAATCCCTGCGCATCACAAACCTTGTCATTACCGGCAGTTTTTGTGCTCCCAGGCGTAAGGCTTCTTTAGCAATTTCTTCCGAAACTCCTTCCAGTTCGAAGAGCAGTCGTCCGGGCGTGATACGGGCCACGAAATATTCGGGAGCACCTTTACCTTTACCCATACGTACTTCAGCAGGTTTCTTGGTAACCGGTTTATCGGGAAAGATCCTGATCCACAGTTGGCCTTCACGTTTCATGTGACGCGTGATTGCCTGACGTGCTGCTTCAATCTGTCTTCCGGTAAGCCAGGCTTCATCAAGGGTTTTGAGGCCAAAGGACCCGAATGCCAACTCGGCACCGCGCTTGGTGTTGCCCTTCATTTTACCCTTCTGCATCTTCCTATATTTTGTTCTCTTCGGCTGTAACATCTCTATTACGGAATATGGTGATTAAAACTTTATTTTCCTTCTAACTTATTTCTTGCCGCGGGGACGATTACCACCCCTGCCACCGCCATCGTTGCGGTTTGGTTTGTTGGGTCTGCCACCCTGACTAGCCGGAGCTTTATCCTTGTTGATAATATTCTCCGTTCCGGGCACCAGGTCAACTTTTCCAAATATTTCACCTTTGCAGATCCAGGTCTTTACTCCGATACGTCCGTAGGTTGTATGAGCTTCGGATATAGCGTAGTCAATATCGGCCCTGAGGGTATGCAAAGGAATACGTCCTTCTTTAAACTGCTCGCGGCGGGCCATTTCGGCGCCACCGAGACGTCCTGAAATCTGTACTTTAATTCCTTCTGCTCCGATACGTATGGCTGATGCCATGGCAGTCTTGATAGCCCTGCGGTACGATATACGACCTTCAATTTGTTTGGCAATTGCGCTGCCTACAATAACTGCATCGAGTTCCGGGCGTTTTATTTCAGAGATATTGATCTGAACTTCTTTCCCCGTGAGCTTCTTTAGCTCTTCCTTGAGTTTATCTACTTCCTGTCCGGCTTTTCCAATGATGATACCTGGACGGGCAGTGTTTATGGTAACAGTAACCAGCTTCAATGTGCGTTCAATGATGATGCGAGAGATACCAGCTTTTGCCAGACGAGCGTTAAGATATTTACGAATCTTATCGTCTTCAACCAGTTTGGCTTCAAAACTCTTGCCACCGTACCAGTTGGAATCCCATCCTTTAATGATGCCCAACCTATTTCCGATCGGATTAGTCTTATTTCCCATTAGGATGCTTGATTATTTGGTTTCTACTTTAGTTTCTTCCTGTTTCACACGGCTGTCAATGATCATAGTGACATGGTTCGAACGTTTGCGCACGCGGTGTGCACGTCCTTGCGGAGCTGGCTGCACCCTTTTGAGCATCCGGCCTTCATCAACCATAACTTCTTTAACAAACAGATGGCTGTCTTCCATGCGAACACCTTCGTTCTTCTGTTGCCAGTTTGAAATTGTTGACTTCAGCAGCTTGAACAACTTCTCAGCAGCATAATTGGGTGTATGCTGAAGAATATTGAGTGCCAGTTCGACATTTTTTCCACGGATCAGTTCGGCTACCAGCCTCATTTTCCTGGGTGATGACGGGCAATTATTCAGCTTGGCGTAGTAAAGCGTCTTGTTCGCTTCCTTATTCAGTTCAGCTGTATTATGTTTTCGTGCTCCCATTGTTGCTTGCTGTTTTTACTTCTTACCTTTATTACTTCCGGCATGGCCCCTGAATATACGGGTGGGGGCAAATTCACCAAGTTTATGACCAACCATATTCTCAGTTACGTATACCGGTATGAATTTGTTACCATTGTGAACGGCAACGGTTTGGCCTACGAAGTCGGGGGTTATAGTTGACGGTCTCGACCAGGTTTTAATCACGACTTTCTTCTTGCTTTCAACCAGATCAAGAATTTTCTTTTCCAGTTTATAATCCACGAAGGGCCCTTTTTTCAGCGAACGACTCATGCTAACTAATTTATTTATTAGGTTACTTCTTCCTTCTTTCGATAATATACATATTCGAGGATTTGGTCTTCGAACGGGTCTTGAAGCCCTTGGCAGGGATACCCTTACGGGTTCTCGGGTGTCCACCGGTTGCGCGGCCTTCTCCTCCACCCCCGATCGGCCTTCGCGGGCTTCCAGTCGCTCGGCCACTTCATCGAGGGTGACGCCGGTGGCGGCGA
>JANXXZ010000344.1 GCA_025350385.1 Bacteroidales bacterium | reverse complement strand
CTTCAGGCTCGGTAAGACCAAAAGCCCATAAAGCCTTTCCGGTGCATAAGGCTGGAAGGTATTTTTTCTTTTGTTCCTCGGTTCCGTAGTAAAAGAGAGGCCCGATCCCCAGGGAATTATGGGCCGCCACGGTTGCCGCCTGTGATCCGTCCACCCGGGCCAGTTCCTCCACAGCGATGATGTATGACATCGTGTCCATACCATGCCCTCCATATTCATGAGGTACGGTAATTCCAAACAGTCCGAGTTCACCCATTTTCAGGGTGATTTCGGGTGAAAATTGTTCTTTTTCATCCAGTTCCTGGGCTACTGGTTTGATTTCGCGTTCGGCAAAATCGCGGACTGTCTGGCGGATAAGTTCCTGTTCTTCGGTAAGTTGAAAGTTCATTTATCGGAATTTACAGTATTTAGTGTTCGGAATTAATTTTATGTTTTTCTGTTAATGAAGGTCCGAAGTCGGGAGTCCGAAGTCGGAAGCCATGTTTCGCAAAAAGGTTTAAGGGATCGACACCAGGCATTGGCTTATTCCCGATTTCTAAATGGCTATTTTAAACAACCAGGTGCACAAGCCTTGTACTGCCATTCACCATATCTCCCACCGAAACACTTATGCTATTCACCGTTCCATCACTTGGGCTCAGGATGCTGTTTTCCATCTTCATGGCTTCTACAACCAGCAACAGTTCTCCTTTCTGAACCGACTGCCCTTCGCTCACTGCAATTTTAATCACCTTTCCGGGCATGGGGGAAACAATATTTCCGGGATCAGAATTCTGGCTGGTTTCGGCTGTAGAATAGTCTGACTGTTGAGGCAGGATATCCATCCTTTCTACATTGAAAGTATGACCCAGGCAGTTTACAAACACCATTCCCGGCTCAGGATGTGAAACCCAGGCAATATGATGATTTTCATTAATTTGAAGTTCAAGTTTGCCATCATTCAGCAGCCAGTAACGGATTGAATAGGTTTCCCCTTCAAATTCAACCTCCGCACTTTGACGGCTGTAATCCAATAGATGAACCTTCCGGCTTTTGTTTTCCATCATAAACACAGGCTGCATTAGATGGCGCCAGTATCCGACAGATTCCCATGCAGAAAGGACGGGGGACGGGGGACGGGGGACGGTTTGTCTAAACAAGGTACTTACGAGTGCCGCAAAGATTGGGGTCAGTGGTTCAATCCCATGGCATTCCTCTTCAATCCCTACTAACAACTCCGCGGAATGATCGTCGCAGTAATTAGTTGAGATCACATTGCTAATGAATTCTTTATGTTTCAGGATTGACAACAGGAAACTGATGTTGCTGGTAATTCCATGAACAATATAGTCCTGCAGGGCATGGATCATCCGTATGCGTGCTTTGTCACGGGTTTCGCCCCACACAATCAGTTTCGAGATCATAGGGTCAAAATTGCTTTGAATTACCGGTTTGCCGGTAATGCCTGAATCTACACGGATATGTTCGCCAGAAGGTTCATGATACAGTGATATGATGCCGGGTGAAGGGAGAAAGTTGTTCGCGGGATCTTCAGCATAAATCCGGCATTCAATGGCATGACCGTTTTGCACCAGGTCGCTTTGCCTGAAGGGTAAGGGCTCTCCCGCAGCAATCCTGAGCTGTTGTTCCACAATATCAATCCCGGTTGTCATTTCGGTAACAGGATGTTCCACCTGTATCCGGGTGTTCATTTCGAGGAAATAGAATCCGAGATTTGAATCCACCAGGAACTCAATGGTACCGGCACTGCTATAACCGATAGCCTTCCCGATAGCTACCGCCGCTTCGCCCATATGCTGCCGTACTTCCGTTGTAAGTGTCGGGGAAGGCGCTTCTTCTATGATTTTCTGGTACCTGCGCTGGATGGAACATTCTCTTTCGAAAAGGTGAACTATATTTCCATGCAGGTCGCCTAATACCTGGAATTCAATATGACGGGGGTTTTCAACAAATTTCTCAATGTATACTGTTCCATCGGCAAAGTAGCTTGCGGCTTCACGCGATGTTGATTCAAGGGCCTCTTCGAGTTCGTTTTTCGCCCTCACGATCCGCATTCCCTTGCCCCCTCCCCCGGCCGCAGCTTTTACCAACACCGGGAATCCGACCTCATCAATATGCTTTAAGAGGAATTCAGTGTTACCTGTCAAGCCCCTTGTAATCGGAACCCCGACGGTATCTACGAACTGACGTGCTTCAATTTTATTTCCCATGATTTTCATGGATCGGGTATCGGGCCCGACAAATAAAAGTCCAGATTTTTTGCAGGAAGCTACAAAATCAGATTTTTCGGCCAGGAAGCCATAGCCCGGATGCACTGCATCACAGCCTGTTTCGCATGCAATTCCAATGATCTTCGGGATATTCAGATAGGTATCGCTCAGGGCTGAATGCCCTATACAAAAAGCCTCATCGGCCATGCTAACATGCAGGCCTTCGTTGTCAATCTGCGAAAACACTGCGACGGTGCGAATGCCCATCCGCTTTGCTGTTCGGATAATCCGGACTGCAATCTCACCGCGGTTGGCTATCAGGAGTTTATTTATCATTTCGGATTTCTGATTTCGGATGTCGGATTGGAGATTTAGTTACTAATCACCTTATCAACAAAAAGATTTAATTATCTGATATACTGTATTTTAACCACAAAGGACACTAAGAAGACACAAAGCGCACAAATTGTGAAATAAATACTAAATAGCTAATATTTAAGACTTTGTGTTCTTTGTGATTTACCTTTGTGAAATTTGTGGTTTAATCATTTATGAGTATATCAACGCATTATAAAGTGATTAGTTACCAGACTTATTATTGAGATGGTTTTAACGGTTTTGATCATGATTTTGTTATGAATACCCTGATACTTCAAATTCATTATAAACTGTTTTCTAACCTTTTGTTGCTATTTTTCATTCCGACATTCACATTCCGCAATCCGAAATCCGAAATCCGAAATCCGAAATCCACATTCCGAAATTATTTTACCCACCCAGGACTCCGTTTCCCGAGAAACGCCGCCATCCCTTCCTGGCCTTCATCAGAAGCACGGATGTCAGCAATCATGTGGGCAGTAAAAGCAAGAGCCTCATCCAGCGTTATATTATTGGCTACTTCGTCAATCAGGTGTTTGCATTGAGCAATGGCTTTGGGACCGCTTGTTTTCAGGAGAGCAGTGATTCCATTTACATAGTTTTCTAAATCGGCATCCGTCAACGATTTATTAACCAGCCGGTAATGCTCCGCTTCTTTCCCGTTGATCCTCCTGCCGGTAAGCATAAGTTCGCGGGCACCGTATTCACCCACCCTTTTTATTACATAGGGCGAAATACAGGCCGGCACAATCCCTATTTTCACCTCACTGAGCGAAAAAACGGTGTCATCATCGCAGATGGCAATATCACAGGCAGCCAGCAGTCCGTTGGCACCGCCGATAGCAGCCCCGTGAACAACTGCAATCGTAGGTTTGGTGCATGTATATATAGTATAAAAGCACTGAGAAAGCCTGTAACTTTCCTCGTAGTTTTGTTCAAAAGAGTAGCCGGCTACATCACGCATCCAGTTCAGGTCGGCCCCGGCACAGAAAGTCTTTCCTTCTCCTTTCAGGATAACTGCTCTTATACTTTCATCTTTTTCAATTTCACGAAATGCTGATGTGATCTCCCGGATCATCACCTCATTAAATGCGTTCCGGATTTCGGGCCGGGAAAGGCTTATCGTAGCAATATCCGATGCCATCGATAACTTAATTGTTGTAACTTCTTTCATTATGCAGTTTTTTGAGTTCAGAAATCAATATTATAAATCATTACATCCGAAACACACCATACCTGGTTTCTTCCCATTTTTTATTCATCGAGGCGGAAATCCCCATGGCAATGATTTTCCGGGTATCTACAGGATCAATTATACCATCATCCCATAACCGGGCGGTGCTGTAGTATGCGGAACCTTCTTCCTCATATTTTTTCAGAATGCTGCTGAGCATTTCGTCGCGATCGGCTGGAGAAAGTGTCTTGCCTTTTGCCTTCAGCTGTTCTTCCTTCACGGTGATCAGCACTCCCGCGGCCTGTTCCCCGCCCATTACGCTGATCTTTGAATTGGGCCACATAAAGAGCAGCCGGGGTTGATAGGCACGCCCGGCCATGGCGTAATTCCCTGCACCGAATGATCCGCCAAAAACCACGGTAAACTTAGGAACGCGGGCATTAGCCACTGCATGCACCAGTTTTGCGCCGTCGCGGGCTATGCCCCTGCGTTCATATTCCTTACCGACAATGAAACCGGTAATATTCTGAAGAAAAAGGATAGGAACGTTCCGTGAAGTACAGAGTTCAATAAAATGAGCCCCTTTCAGGGCCGTTTCCGAAAACAACACCCCGTTATTTGCCAGTATCCCGACCGGGAAACCTATGATGTGGGCAAACCCGGTTACCAGGGTCGGGGCATACCGTGCCTTGAATTCATGGAAACGGCTTCCGTCCACCATCCGGGCAATGATTTCGCGTGAATCGACCGGTTTTCGCAGGTCAAGCGGTGCAATTCCATAAATTTCTGATGGGTCGTAAAAAGGTTCTTCAATGGATGCAAGTTCCAGGAACTGGCGTTCCGGGCGTTTCAGGGTACTGAAAATATCACGGCAGATCTGTATGGCATGGCGGTCGTTTTCGGCCATGTGATCAGCAACGCCCGAGATGGAAGTATGCACATCGGCCCCGCCAAGATCCTCGGCGGTTACCTCCTCACCGGTTGCGGCTTTTACCAGTGGCGGTCCACCAATAAAAATAGTTCCCTGGTTGCGGACAATTATCGTTTCATCGCTCATTGCAGGAACGTAAGCGCCCCCGGCTGTGCAGGATCCCATAACCACTGCAATCTGGGGAATTCCTGCAGCCGACATCCTTGCCTGGTTAAAGAAAAAACGGCCGAAATCATACTTGTCAGGAAATACTTTTGCCTGCTCCGGCAGGAATACACCCCCGGAATCCACCATATACACACAGGGAAGGTGGTTTTCCATAGCAATTTCCTGGGCCCTGACATGCTTCTTTATGGTTTGCTCAATATAGGTGCCACCTTTTACGGTGGCATCATTGGCAATAATGATGCTTTCGTGACCGTGGATCACACCTATCCCGGTAATTATTCCGGCCGACGGAAACTCGCTGTTATACAGCCCGTAGGCTGCCATGGGCGAAAGTTCAAGGAAAGGTGTATTGGCATCAACCAACAGGTCAATGCGCTCACGGGCAAGAAGTTTGCCCCGTTCTTTATGCTTGCTCACAGCTGCAGCGGGCGCTCCCTGGATAACGGACATAACCAGAGAGCGATGTTGCCTGAGCAATTCCAGGTAAGAGGCTTCGCTTTCCCTGAACTCTTTTGAAGCCGGGTTTATTTTTGATTCAATTCGGTACAAAGGCGAAAATATTATATGTGAATAGGTAAATATACTAATTTATAGTACCGACAATTGTTCACCTGTAAGTTTTAATTGGTTCAGTGAAAATTTCGCTGAGACTAAAGGTGTTTTTTACTTTAATTCCCTTTTCGGTACGCTCAAGATTGCAGCATTCCGTGTAGGCGTCATGCTCCAAAAAGAGCACGAATTCATTATCGACTGCTTCGTTCATGAAATCTTCCTTTTCCTGAAGTGAAATAAGGGGCTGGGTATCGTAACTCATGATATATGGCAAAGGCACATGGGCCGAAGTGGGAGTCGTGTCTGCCATAAAAACCACGGTTTTTCCCATATAGCTAATAAACGGGATGGACTGCCCTATCGAATGCCCGTTAAAAATCCTGACATTAAAACCAGGGATTAATTCCAAGGGTCCTTTAAAGAGTTTTAATTGCCCGCTATCGGCAATCGGCAGGATATTTTCGGACAGGAATGAAGCTTTTTCCCGGCGGTTGGCATCTATTGCCCATTCCCATTGCGATTCGTTTACCCAGTAAGTGGCATTAGGAAAGGTAAGTTCATACCCTTCGCCGGATGGTTTCCGTTTCACACTGCCGCCGCAATGGTCAAAATGAAGATGAGTAAGGAACATATCGGTGATATCTGACGGAGTGAAACCTACGCCAGCCAGGGATTTTTCGAGACTGTGGTCTCCATGCAGAAAATAATGGCTAAAAAACTTATCATCCTGTTTATTTCCTATTCCGTTATCAATCAGTATCCTCCGGTCACAATCAATTACCAGGAGGCAGCGCATGGCAAGCGTGATGAGGTTATTTTCATCGGCAGGATATATTTTATTCCATATTAATTTTGGAACCACCCCAAACATGGCCCCGCCATCAAGTTTAAAATTGCCCGTATGAATTGAATATAAGTTCATGAAAATTCGTTTTTACTTAAACAAACCGAATGTAAGAAAGTTAAAAATACAGTAACAGGAGAATGCAGCCTTGTAATCATCTCCTGCGAAAGGCATAAGATCGCAATTTTTTAAGATGAATTTTCCTCTCAATAATCCTTTCCGTCTATAAAACCTGGCAGCCAATAATAGATTCATTCCCACCTTTGTTAAATAATCTTATTGCATCCGGAAAACAAAATTCAGGTTATCAGCTCTGGTACGGATGTTGTGGCTCTCTACCGCTAACTTAAATTTTTTTACAATGAAAACTATTGCCATAATTATGGCCCTGTTTCTTGCAACCGGATTATCGGCTCAGGAAAATAATATAAAGAAAGAGGCTGCTAAAAAGGAACAAAAAGAGAGAAAAGAAAAACGGGAAGCAGCTTTGGCGGAGCAATTCAATGAAACATCGGCAATACTGAACAGCATGCGTTTTGTCCTGGAAGCCGACTACCTGAGTAACCAGTACGGCTATAGAAGCATGGCTAATTCAAACCTCAATTTCATTCTGGTCGATTCTGCAGAAGCTGTTATCCAGACCGGTAACAATGTTGGGATCGGGTATAACGGGGTGGGTGGCATTACGGCAAAAGGAAATATAACGCGCTGGGTTGTCAACAAGAATGATAAGAGAAAAACGATGAGCGTTGAAATGAATGTGTCCACAAGCATTGGATTTTTCCAGGTGTTCATGGATATTTCGGTCAGCGGAAAAACGACTGCAACCCTGAGCAGTAACTGGGCCGGGAAATTGATTTATGATGGCCGCCTTGTTCCCCTCGATGACTCATATGCCTTCAAGGGAAGTTCTTTGTAAACGGTCATGAAATTACCATTCAAATAACCCTGGCGGGATTTATCCTGTCAGGGTTATTTTCATAAATTTGTTTTCATGAAGATTAACGAAAAACGCTTTCTGCAGGTTTTACTACCAGGCATCAGTATCGCCATAATCCTCCATTTCGGGCAGTATTATGGTCTCTTCAACTTTCATGAAAAAGCATTAGTCGTTATCCGCTGGATGGTCATCCTGCTCCTGGGCTGGTACGCGGTCCGAAAAAAATCCCTTACTACCTGGATCCTGATCAGCATGGTGATCGGAGTGGAATTTGGTCATGATTTCCCTTCCATTGCAGTACACCTGAATATCCTGAGCAAGATTTTCCTCCGGATGGTGAAAACCATCATTGCTCCCCTGCTTTTTGCCACGCTGGTAGTAGGAATTGCGGGCCATTCAAACCTCCGCCAGGTAGGCAGGATGGGATGGAAATCCATCCTTTATTTCGAAGTTGTGTCAACCATTGCCTTGTTCATCGGGCTGATCGCGATCAATGTAAGTAAAGCCGGTTTCGGGGTAACCATCCCTGCGGGGTTTGCGCAACAGAATGTTCCGGAAGTAAAAGCCCAGACATTTGAGGAAATTATCCTGCATATTTTCCCGGAGAACATAGCTAAATCAATTTATGAAGGCCAGGTGCTGCAGATTGTTGTATTCAGTGTATTATTCGGAATTGCGGTAGCCATGCTCAAGGATGAACACAGGAAAAGGATGGTAAATTTTGCCGGTAGCTTATCGGAAACCATGTTCAAATTCACCAACCTGGTGATGTACCTGGCACCCCTGGCTGTATTCGCAGCAATTGCTTACTCTGTGGGGCATATGGGTTTAGGAATACTTTCAAACCTCTTCAAACTCCTCGCAACCCTTTACGTGGCGCTTACTGTGTTCATCCTGGGTGTTTTTCTTCCCTTTCTTTTATTTCTGAAGATACCCATCCGGAATTTCATCAGGGCGGTATCGGAACCGGCCACTATTGCCTTTGCCACCACCAGTTCCGAATCGGCCCTGCCCCGCGCCATGGAAGCCATGGAAAAGTTCGGAGTTCCAAGGAAAATAGTTGCTTTTGTGATTCCCACCGGTTACAGTTTTAACCTGGATGGAACAACTCTGTATCTGTCACTTGCTACCCTCTTCGTGGCCCAGGTAGCGGGAATTCCGCTCACCATCGAAAAACAGTTGCTGATCGTCTTTACCCTGATGCTTACCAGCAAGGGAGTCGCCGGCGTTCCCAGGGCTTCACTAGTGATCCTGCTGGGAACGGCCGCCAGTTTTGGATTGCCGGTCTGGCCCATTTTCATCATCCTGGGTATTGACGAACTGATGGATATGGCCCGAACAGCCGTTAATGTAGTGGGCAATTGCCTGGCAACCGTGGTGATTGCACGCTGGGAAGGCGAATTTGACGAAACGGCAGCCAGGAATTTTCATACGGATTTACTGGATAAGTAGTATCCTGATTCAATCTTTTACTGAAATATTCGCAGTATACTCTTTCTAAGTTTTTATACTTGTTGCCTG
Organism: Bacteroidales bacterium; assembly: GCA_025350385.1. Taxonomy (GTDB): domain Bacteria; phylum Bacteroidota; class Bacteroidia; order Bacteroidales; family UBA4417; genus UBA4417. The sequence goes on along the minus strand of JANXXZ010000344.1, from coordinate 2,803 downwards.
TTGAACACTCCTAAGAATTCAACAATGCAGGGTTCATTTCCTGTTATTACATAAATACCGGAAATATTTATTATTATATGTTTGTTTTGTAAATTTGATAGTTGACATATCGGCCTGAAAAACTTAGGTCTGAATAAAGTGATCTTTTAGCCTGGCAGTATATTTACTTTTTGTCTGATTCTATATTATTAAAACCAAATTCATCATGAAAATTCCCGCAATTATTTCCTGCCTTTTCCTGGTTTTGGCCCTGAATTCTATGGGGCAGAACAATTATCCCGTTGCAGTAAATGATACAGTAAGTGGCTTTATCGGTTACCCGGTACAGGTTACCAGTTCTTTTTTGCTACGAAACGATTACGATCCTGACGGGGATTCAATTTACATAAATGCTGTTAACGGGTTTCAACGGATAAATGATACTACCTGGGAAAGACTTTTAATTGAAGGTTACCCCATTGGCCCCTATGATTCAATAATTTCAAATCCGTATTTTCTTAAGGATCAAAATGGTGGAATTGATCTTGGTAAAATAATAATAAGGATCAGGAGCGCTGCGCGTTATGACTCACTGGATGTAAATAATATTAATGCCTTGATCAGTCCTTTTGGAAATCATTTCTGGAATCTGAAAGATTCTCATTTTGAGGTACCCAAAGGTTCCGGCAAAAAAGCAGTTTTTAGTCAGTCACTTTGGATGGGTGGAATGGACGAAGGCGGCTCCCTTTCCCTGGCAGCCGAGAGATACAGATCAGGAACCGATTACTGGACGGGACCGATATCTTATGTATATGATTCCAGCTATACGTTAAAATGGAACAGGGTATGGAAAGTTGACAAAGAAGAAATACGGTTTCATAGCAGGAATTGGAACACTCCCGGGTATGTTCCCATTGATGCGATTAAATACTGGCCGGGGAACGGGGATGTTTCACTGGGACAGTCCCAACAAATAGCTCCCTTTTATGATGTAAATGCAGATGGAATTTATGATCCGCTTAATGGTGATTATCCTTTGATCCGGGGTGACCAGGCTATCTTCTTTATCTTTAATGATGCCCGGTCAATTCACACAGAATCAAAAGGGCAACCCCTGGGAATTGAGATTCATGGTATGGCTTACGAATATGACCTTCCGGATGATTCCACCCTGTATAACACCTTATTCATGCATTATGATATTATTAACCTGTCCGCACATAACTACAACAATACTTACCTGGGGCTGTTTGGTGATTTCGAAATCGGATATGCCAATGATGACTATATCGGCAGTGATGTTACCAACGGCATGATGTATGAGTATAACGGAACAGCCGTTGACGGAACCGGTCAACCCTGGGCCTATGGCGTCAATCCACCTGCAATAGACCTGAAAATAATTGGCGGACCTTTACTCCCTCCTGACGGAATTGACAACCCTGCAGGTGCATGTGGTTATAGCCTGAACGGGTTGAATTTTGGTGATGGCATAGCTGATAATGAACGGATGGGTATGACTAATTTCGTTTACACAAATAACAACAGCTCAGGAATCCCCTGGTATATGACGGATCCCGCAATTGCACCGGAATATTATGCTCTTATGAGAAGCATCTGGAACGATGGAACGCATATGATTTATGGAGGGAATGGCCACATCTCATCAGGAGGGCTCGGGCCGGAATGCAATTTCATGTTCCCCGGAAATAGTGATACCATATGTAATTATGGCACCAATGGAGTACTTCCAAACGGGGGATTTAACCGGAATGGGTATTACTGGACGGATTCTACAGCCTTAAATGCCCCGGAAGACCGTCGGGGAGTAGCTTCTGTCGGACCATTCAGTTTTACCGCAGGAGAATCCGTTCCGTTGGATTATTGCCTGACCTTTGCCCGGGATTATTCACGTTCCTCAACTTCATCAGTCAACCTGCTCCGTGAAAGGAATGCCGAGCTGAAACCACTCCTCAGCAGCCTGGTTGCCCTACCTTCAACCTATAATGGAATTGAAGAAAACAAGTGTGACAACATCCTGAAAATTTATCCAAATCCAGCAACAAACCATGTTTTTGTTGAATCCGACCTGAATCATAAAACAGCTTATCAGCTTTATGATCTCACAGGGAAATTAATCACATCGGGTTATCTCCTGCCCGGTAAAAATACACTAAACATTTCACACTTTCAAAACGGGGTTTATATCCTGAAGTGTGGCATGTACATCGCCCGTATCGTAAAAATAGGGTAACATCGGATTGTTAAATTTTAAATTATTGATTATGAGGACATTTCTATTCATTGTTGCCATTTTATTTATACTTGTTTCAACAGGCTTTTCCCAGAACCATCCCCCTGTTGCGGTGAATGACACCATAACCGGAATTACAGGATTTCCGGCTTATGTAAACCTCCTGAAGAACGATTTTGACCCTGACGGAGACTCAATCTATGTGTACCACACATTGGGTATCCAGAAGGTAAATGACAGTACCTGGAAAGTTCCCAATGACCCGCAATCATTCAATAATTATAACCTTTATGATTCGATTAAAATTATCATTATTGGATCAGGGATGAACATGATTCAATCGCCTCAGCTTACCTGGTGCTAAAGCTCAGAGCTAATGCGAAATTTGAATACCTGGATATCAACAATATAAGTGCGTTAATCAGCCCGTTTGGAAATCATTTCTGGGATATGGACAGTTCCCGGTTTGAAGTGCCGAAAGGATCCGGAAAAAAGTCGTTGTTTAACCATAACCTTTGGGTCGGAGCCATAAATGATACGGGGCAACTCTGCCTGGCAGGTGAATTTTTC
>JANXXZ010000268.1 GCA_025350385.1 Bacteroidales bacterium | reverse complement strand
TTATCAGTGAAGACACTTTTATCCATTGGTCTTGAAGTTTCTACTAACTGATCAATATTGAATCTTTTTATAATACTCGCTAATGCTTTGGGATGCGGCATTTCTGCCACCTTCGATCAGCTGCATTGATTTATGAAAATCAAAGGTTCCTGCCACATTTCGTGGAATATTGATTATAATATCGGGTTTGTATATCTCCATCGAAAGGGCCGCAATCCGCTGAGTCATCAATAAAGTTGTGGATTGCAGCATGGAATAATAACCCAGGCTTTGTTTATCTCCCCCGGGAATAAAATCCCGGATTTTCTTCTGGATACTCAGTATGCTACTGTTCGATCCCAGGAAACTGTTAAGATAATGGTTGTTTGTAAGGGTTTTAGGATGAACGATTGTTTTCTCATCGGGTGGTTCCGTTTCTTTACCCCGATCATACAAATTAACTACTACGAGTATATCATCATTGATCCGTTTAATCTGCTTCATGGGAAGTGGGTTTAACACTCCCCCATCCACCAGAATCCGGTTTTTTTCTTCAATTGAAGTGATGATTGTAGGAATAGCAATGGATGCCCTGACGGCCTTGTAGAAACTTCCTTCGGTAAAAACCACCTCTTTACCCTGCGTGATTTCAGTAGTAACCGCGGCAAAAGGAATATTCATATCTTCAATTAGGACATCGGGGATAAAAGTCTGCATTTTTTTAAAGACCCGGTCAGCTTTCAACAGCCCATGGTTACTCAAGGTGAAATCCATCAGGCTGAAAATATCCATCCGTTGGAGTGTGCACATCCAATCGGAGAATTCTTTTAGCTTCCCCATGGCATAAATACCTCCGATCAATGCCCCGATGGAAGAACCTGAAACGGATGTTATAGAAAAACCCTGGTTTTCAAGTTCTTCAATAGCGCCGATATGAGCTATTCCCCTTGCTCCGCCGCTTGATAAAACCAATGCTACTTTCTTTACCATCTTGTTGCTCAGGTCGGTATGCTTCCAATAACTTTATTTTAACATCTAAAGTTTACGACCATTCTGTTTATTTATCTTTTGCATCATGCTCCATGTCGCTGAGGTGGAGGTCCAGTGCCTTGACTGAAATCTGGATTTCATAGATTGAAATACCCAGGGAAGCGATCATCATAACCAGGGCTACACCAAATAGCCAGACAGCAACTGACTGTTCGCCGACAAAGATCAGGAACATGGTTCCCACACACAGGAAAAGGCTGGTAACGCCCAGAACCTGCATGTTCTTGGTAAGGTACAGCCGTTTGCGAAGGTTGGCTATTTGTCCTTTCAGGAGTTCATTGGGATCAACCTTGAATTTCTCATGCAACCCGCGAATGAGTGCTGCATATCCTAAAAACCGGTTGGTATATGCCAGCAAAATCAGCGAAATAGCCGAAAATAAGAGTGCCGGTGTGGTAAGGGTTATTTGTTCCTGCATGGTTTTAAGTTTTTAATTCAGTTATTATACCGGTAAAACTTCTGGTTGTTTCTGATAGCAAACTAATGCAGACATTTTCATTTTCTTAAGAGTTTAGATTATACAAGGTATAAAAAGCAATAATAACATCAAGACTAAAACCTGTTATTCAAGTTTCCGGACTAAGCAACCGGGGAATTAATCCTTTAAAACAAATCACAACGATAAAAGCTACTCCTTTTTTTAATGTGAAACCACCAGTTTCATTGGATGAAGAACAGTCCCTTTATTATCCAAAACCTGACAGAAATAGACTCCATCCTGTAACTTATCCAGGTATAAAGTAATTATCCTTCCATCCGATTCAAATGGTATCTCATCAGTTGCCCCGCTCATGCTGGTAATGCTTACATGAGCTACCTGCAAAGGTGATGACAATTCAATATAGGCAATATCACCTGCAGGGTTAGGAAAAAGGAAGGCAGCTGGTTTTAGCACGGCGTTTTCTTGCGCGGAAGTAGTATAGCAATTGCCGGGCATATGAGCGTCGAGCCAGGCAAGCCTGAGGGCTATCCAGCCTTTAAACCCGTCGATCTCACCCTGGAAGGTTGTGGGGATGGGGCCAACAACCGGTGCACCGACATTTAATCCCAGTATAGGCCATCGCTGGTAATGACGCTGCTGAGCCTGCCATAGGTATTGTGCATTGTTGTCAACATAATTGTAAAGGCTGTCATCGCTCAGTATATTCGTACGGAAATAGAGGTACCGGCAACGTAACTGGTTGGCGAATGTACTGTCCTGCAGAAGCCGGATATGCCAGCCGGGAGAGTTGTTATCGGGATAGCAGTCGTTCACCATGTATGCCCAGCCACTGCCATCCGTATTTTTAAATATCTGGCATTCATCAATGTTTTTCCAGGCCCAGTCAAAATCCCATACCGGCCCTGTTTTGATACGGCGGTCAATGCCATCGCGGTCCTTATGAAAGAAGAAGCTTTTCTTAAAACCGTCGTTATTGCGCGAAAGTTCGTTTATCAGGAAATAATCTATGAAAGCGGTATTATCGATAAACGGGTAATACCCGAAAGTAGGGTCGGTAAAGTTATTGCTGTAAAGAGCCGACTCAAAAGAGTTAACATATGACTTTATATATTCTTTTTGGGCGCTGGTTATGACATCAAAATCAGGGTAATCGTAAACGTAATGCACATCAAAATCAGGATGGCCGATGGGGTGAAAATTTGACATCCAGCTGTTCGAGTAATCCCAGTAATCGGCTTTAAAAATATAC
>JANXXZ010000262.1 GCA_025350385.1 Bacteroidales bacterium | reverse complement strand
AAGCGGTCGCACAAGGCGGCTTCCGAACAATTAAAATCCGAAGAGCTGGATAAATATATTATCATGGGAGAGCTCTCGCTTGACGGAAGTCTTCAGCCAATCAAAGGTGCTTTGTCAATTGCGATAGAAGCCCGTAAACAGGGATTTAAAGGTTTTATTCTTCCTAAAGAGAATGCCCGTGAGGCTGCAATTGTTAATAATCTAGAAGTTTTCGCAGTTGAAAACTTAAATGACGTGATAGGTTTTCTGGAAGGAAGCATCAAACTTGAACCATTGATAATCAATACGCGTGATGAATTTTATGCCCACCTGAACGAATACGAATTCGATTTTTCTGATGTAAAAGGACAGGAAAACATAAAACGGGCGCTTGAAATTGCAGCTTCTGGTGGACATAATGCAATACTCATTGGACCACCAGGAGCAGGTAAAACTATGCTTGCAAAGCGCTTACCTTCCATTCTCCCTCCACTAAATCTGCAGGAAGCCCTCGAAACTACAAAGATTCATTCGGTAGCAGGAAGAATGGAAAAAGAAGCTTCACTGATTTCTGTCAGACCTTTCCGGGCTCCCCATCATACGATCTCTGATATTGCGCTTGTTGGAGGAGGGGGGAATCCTCAGCCAGGCGAAATATCCTTAGCTAATAACGGGGTACTTTTCCTGGATGAACTGCCTGAATTTAAAAGAACTGTACTTGAAGTACTTCGCCAACCGCTTGAAGACAGATATATTACAATCTCCAGGGCAAAATTTACAGTTACTTACCCGGCAAGTTTTATGCTGGTTGCTGCCATGAACCCCTGTCCTTGCGGGTATTACAACCATCCTGATAAAGAGTGTGTCTGCGGTCCTGGAGTGGTACAAAAATACCTGAATAAAATCAGCGGTCCCCTGCTCGACCGTATTGACATTCATGTGGAAGTGGTCCCGGTTCCATTTCGTGAACTCAGGAGTTTGCGACCATCGGAAAAGAGTGAATCTATCCGTGAAAGAGTAGTAAAAGCACGACAGATTCAGGAAGAGCGTTTTAAAGACTCAAAAGGAATATACTGTAATGCTCAAATAACAAGTAAACAACTCAGTCAACTTTGCAGCATTTCAGAAGAAGGGCAAACGCTGTTGAAGAATGCAATGGATAAGCTGAATCTCTCCGCACGAGCGTATGATCGCATCCTTAAGGTTTCCCGTACCATTGCCGATCTGGATTCAAGTAGTGAAATCCGCACAGATCATCTGGCAGAAGCTATTCATTATCGCAGCCTGGACAGGGAAACATGGGGTGGTTGAAACTTCTGTTAAAAAGAAAAGCTAATTATAAACAGGATGTCCAAAATCCAGCACCTGTAACTTCCAGGGCTTGTCAATCCTACATTTGCGTTTAACGAATAGAAGGGCTATCCCACTTACAGCAAGCATAGTTCCGTTCACAATCAATAAATCCTTGTCAATTATTGGTTGCTCATGCTGGAAAGCTCTGTTTAAAACACTTATAGGGAAATAAACTCCCAAAACAACAATCCCTGATCCTGCTGCCTGGGCGATGAAATGCCTGGTGCGATAAACGACAGAAATATCCTTGATATTTATCCTTGGCGCCCGATCAAGTTCTATTGTGCTGTCTGTCATAATATAGATAACTCCGGAATGTTTATATCCTGAACTATTGTCCTGGTATGCAATTTTATCACCAACATGATAAAAAAAATGATGAGACTTACCAGGCCTTGACAAAACAAGGTTTGGCTGTGCCAATAGATTATTTTGAGCAGAAACAATCAATAAAAGAATAATGAAAGCAATCGTTTTTTTCATTTCCAGGCATATATACACATAAACCTAACAAAATTAAACAAGAATATGTATATCCTTTGTTAAAAACTCTTAATCCCCTGCTTTTATTATTTGTCAGAATTGGGAAGTTGAAGACAATAATCGCGAAATTTGCCATTCAGTTTCATTTAACTAAACCCTCTTATGAACAATTTGATCCGAATAACAATTGCTCTTTTTCTTCCTTTTGCTATATTTCTGTTCTCATGCAAAAGTGGATCAAGGGATGAAGTTACAATTAAAGGCCGTTTTACCCATACGTCTCATACTAAATTGTTATTGTTTGAACTTTTACCCGACAGCACACATATTGCCGATTCCACTACCACCGATGCTGATGGGAATTTTAAGCTTTCAATTCATCCGAAGGAAGCCGGTTTTTATTTAATCCGCCGCGATGCTCATAATTATATTACGTTGGCAGTGAATAAAGGTGAAACCATTGAACTTGAAGGTGACGGGAAGAACCTGGGCAAAACCTATACGGTTGAAGGATCTGAAGAATCATCAGTTCTTTGTGAATATGAGCAATTTACTTCAACGAACCAGGCTAAGGTTGATTCATTGAGCAAGCTCTTCAAGGAAAGCCAGTCATTGAAAAATTTCCCAGATATAAGGAAAGACCTTAATTCTGTTTTTTACTTAATCTTTAATCAGCAGCATGATCAGACTGTAAAGTTACTGAAGAAAAACAACACCTCAATAGCTTCTTTATTGATAGTCAACCGATCATTCGGGCAAAAACCAGTGATTTCGCTGGCAGGTGACTTCGCATTATTTTCGGCAATTGATAGTGTTCTCTTATTAAAATATCCAGGTAATAGCCAGGTAATTACTTTTGATAAGGAAGTAACTGAATTCCGTTCACAATTCCTTGCTTCAAAAAAAAGCAATGAAAAGTTACAACCGGGAACTGAAGCGCAAGATATAAGCCTACCTGATGTATCAGGAAAATTGGTGAAACTTTCGTCCTTAAAAGGAAAAACAACACTGGTTTACTTCTGGGCTTCATGGAACGCTCCCTGCCGTAAAATGAATATTGACCTTGCCGCTGTATATGAAGAATTTCATACCAAAGGACTCGAAATACTTGGCATATCGCTTGATCCGGTTAAAGAAGAATGGATCGATGCTTATCGGAAAGATAAAGCAAACTGGATCCAGTTAAACGATACTGCAGGCCTGAAATCAACGGTTGCCCGAAACTACAAGATAAACAGCATTCCCTCTGCACTTTTAATTGGCAAAGATGGCAAGGTTATTTCAGGCAACGTTAAAACCTCTGACTTAAGAGCTCTTATCATCGGAAAACTATAATCTTACTTTCATTTTGCATCTATCTTTCTTTAATCTGTTTTGAAATCAAGCTTCAGACGATGATATATTTTGCCAGCGACTTTCACCTTGGAATTCCCGACAGAGAAAGAAGCCTTGAACGGGAACGCCTTCTTGTTGTTTGGCTTGAACAGGTTAAACAGGATGCTACTGCTATATATCTCATGGGTGATCTGTTCGATTTCTGGTTCGAGTATAAGACTGTAATCCCAAAAGGATATGCCCGCCTGTTCGGGAAACTAGTCGAAATAACTGATTCAGGTATTGAAGTCCACCTCTTTAGGGGAAATCATGATTTGTGGGCGTTTGATTATTTACAAACAGAACTAGGAGTCATATTGCACCGGCAGGGCGTAATAACCACCTTGGGTAACAGGAAATTCTTCCTCTCCCATGGAGACGGTTTAGGGCCTGGAGATAATGGCTATAAATTCATAAAAAAGGTTTTTGAAAACCAGGTTAATCAATGGTTGTACCGATGGATTCACCCTGATGTCGGAACCCGTCTCGGCTCCTATTTCTCGCGTCGCAGCCGCCTGACCAAGATGCTTACTGAAGGGCAAAAACTGCAAAGGAGAAATGCTACTGAAAAAGAACCTATGATCATTTTCAGTCGTGAAATGGCTGCCAACGACCCTTCAATCGATTATTTCATTTTTGGACATGTCCATTTCCCGGAAATATATAAACTCACCGACAAGGCTTATTGCGTGATCCTTGGTGACTGGGTAACCCGTTTCACCTATGCCCAGTTTAACGGGGAGGTAGTGGAATTAAAACATTTCGGGGCATCATTGTGATCGGGCATCAATCTCCAATCCAATAACACCCCGTAATTTATCCCATCTCTAATTGGCAGCCGGATTCCTTCAGGAATCAGAATTTATATTGAACTCTGGCTGTAAATACATTGTCTTTCTGATCAACCCCAAATTTCTTAACATTACTGCTCGTTTCATTCCTGACCAAATCGTAGTAAAGGGTCATCCTCAGGTTTTTTGAAATATCGGCAACATACCCGAATCCCCAAGTGTAATAGGCAACATCATACTTTCCTGAAGCAATCGAACTTTTTGGTTTGAGTCCGATCTGGTTCCCGCTGATCGTAGAATTCGGATCATAATAATCGTACTTAATGACAATGGAATGGATGGAATGGGGAATTGCCTGGATCAGATAAAATGACATTCCAGCAAAATTCCTAAGATATAGTGAATAGTTAACGGCTCCTGAAGGACTGAAACTTGCACTGTCGCCAGGCTGTTTGCCGGTAACGAAATCACCCCGGAAAGTAGTTGTACCTAATGCAGTTTTGATGGAAAACTGGCCATCAATCCCAAAATAGTTTCGTTTATAATATTTGCTCACAGTGGTGTCAGTTGCAAGCTTCTTAAAAGCCATAGTATCATTGAACCCAGTCATCTCATAAACACTCTTTTTAAGCTGGCAGACTGAACCATTATAATATGAAAAACCAAGACCGTAGGAAATCTTCTTGTTGGCACTCACCTCTGAAATTCCTAACCTCCCAATAAAATCAAGTTTATCATCCGATTCGGCGGATGTTCCGTTACCGCTGAATAGTCCGGCATCCAGTTTAAGGAAGTGAAATGGTGATTTTTCTGGCATCTGGAATGTCAGCATGGTCCCAAGATCACGTTCTCCAGGAAACAGCACCTGGTTAATCCTTGACAATTCCGGACTTTCACGTTGACTGGTCGAATAATTTAATTCACATCCAAACGGACGCATGAAAATACCCCCGGTTAAACTGAAGGCATTTAACCAAGGATCCTTCAGACTGAAATAGGCATCTCTTAAGGTAAATCCCTTTTCATTTACGTTGATCTGCAACACATAAGTAGAAAGTCCACCGTTATAAGCCATTTTAAAATAGCCCCGCCGAACCATAAACCTTTTGGATGATAAATTGGCAAAATCTCCCCCATCGAATGATTTTGCTCCAAGCGTATCAGCTACCTGGAATTGTGCCTGTATATATCCTGAAATTTTAATCTTATCCAATACCTGGACCGTTTTGGAAAGTTTAGCAACAGCTGCAGCTATAGTATCCTTGGGAGTAACCTGTTTTTCCTGGGCTTTCAGTCCAAACGAAATAAATACAAGGAAACTAATTATTATACTGATTAAAGCTCTTCTCATGATGGTTAGATAAATATGTCCTGTGATTTCTACTTATTTTAGTTTAGCTTTCTCTACTTCAATCTGGGCGGGCTTAAGCTGCACATAACCTGCGTCGTTCACCAAATTCTGACCATCAGTCAGTATCCATTCCAGAAATTTGCGGACTGATTTCTTTTCAGGAGCGCCTTTAGATATGAGGTACAAATCGCGGGCTGGTGGTGAAGGATATTTCCCATCACTTATGGCAAGCATGACCGAATCCAGGCTTGAATAAAAGTTTTCATCGGCATCAATTATACCATTATTGTTTAAATCAAGCGGAACAACTTCCAGTCCCTGGTATGATTTCCGGCTTTTGATGTCATAGGCGTATATTACATTGTTGTAACCCAGCCCAAGCGGGTCTTTCTTAACAGCATCAGCCATCCCGGGATCACCAAAAACCCCAATTCCTTCTATGCTTTCCTGGTTTTTCCCGAGGTACTTTCCCCACATCTCGGCAGCTCCGCAGGCATCGGAACGGGTAAAGACATTCACCTTGTCATTGCCCCGCTTCGCAAATAACTGGTTCCAGCTTGTAATTTTCTTTTCGATAAAAAGCCCGACAAATTCCGATTGCTTCACTCCACGATGCTTTAATTCCGCCAGATAAGGATTATCAGCATTTACCATGGCTACCACGGCATCGCGCGAAACGGCAACATTCCAGGCACCTTTTTCTACTTCATCAGGCGAAATAGATCGTGAGAACATTGCAAGGTCAACCATTCCTGATAACACATCTGTCATCCCTTTACCAGCTCCGCCTGCCGAAACATCAATTGTAATTTCAGGGTGAAGTTTCTGATATTCTTCCGCCCATTTAACAGTAAGCGGGTAAAGTGCAAATGCTCCTGAAATTGAAATAGTATCTTTTTGTGCCTGTTGTTTGCATCCTGATGACAAAAGCAATACAGTGGCTGCTAAAATCAGGAAACTGAGAGCTGATATCGTTTTTTTCATGGGTCAACTTTATTAGAGACTATATCTTAGTTGCTTGTTACTTCTGGAGTTGCTTGTAATTTCCTTTTCAGAATCAGGAACGAGAATGAAGCGGATATTGTTATTTTCTTCTTTAGGAAGTCTTATTTTTAAAATTTCGTAAAGCCGGAATACCTTGTTACTGGTAGTCCTTGTAAATAAAAATGGAAGAAAAGCATGAATCAGGGAAGCGAAACAGGCTTTCGCACTTTGCCTGGCAAGGTTCATAGCAAACCCAAAATGCTAAAAATAAGTCATTCCGACCTCTTTTGGATGATCATTAAATAACTTCTTCATTCTGGTCATTTTTTAACATACCTGTCTTTAGGTAAACTTTATCAGCAAATTTATACTTTAAATACATCGGTTTAGTGTACATTTGCCTGAAACATTACAACCCCCTGTATTAAATATTGTAGGAATGAACCTTAAATATCACTGTTATTATGTCCGATAGCCGTCATAGCCGCTACGATTGTGAGCAATGCACCTTCAGGGCGCTTAGTTGCCGACATATCGACAAAGAAGAATTTGAGCTGGTACGAAGAACTTCGCAACAATTACTGTTCAAGAAAGGCGAAACTATTCTTAAGCAGGGCGCTAAAGCTTCAAACCTTGTATACCTGCACAAAGGAATAGTCAAGTTTAACTTCGAAAGCGATGCAGGAAAAAGTGTAATACTCACGATTGTATCCGGTCCAATATTATTAGGCGGCGCCAATTTGTTTTTCAAGGAGGTGAACCTCTTTTCACTCATTGCCCTTATAGAATGTGAAGCTTGCATCATCGACAGCAAGGCGATGAAAAAACTGCTTCAAACCAACGGGAAATATGCGATCATGATGTTTGAAGAGTCAACTGAAATGTTCAAATCAGCGATCTTCAATTTCATCAGTCTTGCCCATAAGCAGGTACATGGTAGGATTGCCGATATTATTATCTACTTGGCCGACCAAGTATACAAGAGTCACAAGTTTACCGTTTCCTTTACCAAGAAAGAGATAGCAGAATTTGCCGCCTGTTCGCACGAAAATGTGATCACCACGCTTTCAAAAATGAATAAGGAAGGTATTATCTCATTTGAAGGTAAATCGCTTGAGATCAATGACTACAATAAATTGGTTGAAATCAGCAAGCACGGTTAAGCCTTTGTTTGCTTAAAGATATTATAGAATGCTATCGCAAAAAACAAGATATGCCATGCTTGCACTAACGAGGCTGGCAAAAGAAGTCGGGAACGGATCTATTCTTATCAGTGATATAGCCAAAAGTGAAAGTATTCCCCAGCGTTATCTCGAAGCTATTCTACTGGATCTGAAGAAACTGGGAATGCTGGGTAGCAAACTGGGTAAAACCGGTGGATATTTCCTTATCCGCAAGCCGGAAGAAATAAACCTCTCAGAAGTAGTCAGGCACTTTGAAGGCCCCATTGCCCTGGTTCCCTGTGTTTCGGAAAAAGCCTACCAGCCTTGTGAATTCTGCAAAGATGAAGCTTCCTGTAACATGCGTAAAGTATTTAAGGACATACGCGATTACACCTATAACAAACTCCAGGAGACTACCATTCTGGATTTAATTTCACATTGAGGATAAAAAGCCGAAAATCTCCAAAACGTTTGAATCTGTAGAGTTATTAGAAACCGGATTAGTCAGAATTATGATCCAATAGTGACACAAGTAAAAAAAGAACCCGTATTGGGTTCAATAATGTTTTTATGAATTCTCAAAGGAATCTATTCCCAAAGCCCCTCAACCGATAAATACCTTTCACCCGTATCATAATTAAAAGTAAGGATTCGTGAACCGGCTGGCAGTTCAGCTAGTTTCTTATTCACTGCCGCTATCGATGCACCTGTGGAAACCCCACCAAAAATAGCTTCTTCCTTCGCCAGACGTCTTGCGAATTCATACGCCTGCTCTTTCGAAACCTGGATTACTCCATCAATCGAATTCACATCAAGATTCTTTGGGATAAAGCCTGCTCCGATTCCCTGCAAAGGATGAGGCCCGGGTGATCCGCCACTTATGACCGGCGATAATTCAGGCTCAACAGCGAACACTATCAGCTTTGGCCAAATCGTCTTAAGGTATTTACTGACACCCGAAATATGCCCGCCTGTACCAACACCCGAAATGATATAATCAAGCCCGTCGGGAAAATCTGCAGCGATTTCCTTTGCTGTAGTTTCAAAGTGAATAGAAGGATTTGCGGGGTTTTCAAATTGCCCCGGCATCCATGAATCAGGAGTTGTATCGGATAATTCCTTAGCTTTCTCAATGGCCCCTTTCATTCCCTTTTCGCGAGGAGTAAGCACAAATTCCGCGCCGTACACCCCCATCAGTTTCCGGCGCTCAACACTAAACGATTCAGGCATTACAAGGATTAACTTATAACCTTTCACCGCCGCCACCATGGCCAGCCCGATACCTGTATTGCCTGAAGTTGGTTCTATAATAACAGATCCTGCCTTAATCACTCCGCGCTTTTCAGCATCTTCAACCATCGACAGCGCAATCCTGTCCTTTATACTACCTCCCGGGTTGTTTTTTTCGAGTTTTATATAAACCTCGTACTGCGACGGGAATATTTTATTGATCCTCACATGGGGCGTATTCCCTATGGCTTGAAGTATAGTAGCTGCTTTCATCAGATATAAAAATTAATTGGTTCGACAAAATTTTTCTTATCGCGGATCACGATCTGCGGCTTATGATAAACCAGGGAGAAAGGTTCCACGCTTTCGGTAAGCCAGGCATTGCCGCCGATAACGGAATCGTGGCCGATGATAGTTTTCCCGCCTAAAATGGTACTCCCTGCATAAATGATCACATTATCCTGTATGGTAGGATGCCTTTTCTGGTCAGCCATGCTCCTGTCAACGTACAAAGCTCCGAGAGTCACACTCTGGTATAGCTTTACATTCTTTCCTATCTCTGATGTTTCGCCGATCACAACGCCGGTTCCGTGATCAATAAAGAAATTTTCACCGATCGTTGCGCCGGGATGAATATCAATCCCTGTAATACCATGAATGTATTCACTCATAATTCGTGGTAGTAAAGGAATCTTCATCCGTTGCAGTTCATGGGCGATCCGGTGAACCGCTATGGCATGAAAGCCGGGAAATGACATGATCACCTCCTCCACTCCCCTCGCCGAAGGGTCCGACTCCAGGAAAGTCTTCGAATCATTCACCAGCTTCTCGTACACATCAGGCAGTCGCCCGAAGAATTCATTCACTAGGTTCAGTATCTCGTCTTCCGAACTGTTGTATAGCGGATGCAGTAAATCCTCCAGCCTGAAGCGCAGGTGGCGCAATTCCTGCTTAAGCGATTTCAGTGAAACGGTACGGTTGGCCTTGATCGGGAAAAGAAACATCACCAGTTCATCCACAAAACTATGCGTGCTTTCAACCGATGGGAGATCCTTATGGCAACACACAAAATTCCGGTAAATATCTTTCGGCAGGTTTGCCAGTCTATCCATTTTGATAAGTTTATTCTCTTATACAAAACAGGATACGGCTCAATTTGTTCGACGTTTTAACTCAACATACCCCGCTGGCGCGCGTCTGTGACGAGTGCACCACATCTCTCCTTACATACAAACTTCAAATCTGTTCCACCTGCAAATTAATTAAGGTCTCATCCCGGGTCGTGAATAATGAGTACATGAAGCCGTAGTTATTGTAACACGTAATTTTTTATTCGTTTATCAATCAAACGCCTTTTCTGATCATCAAAATACTTAATACAGGGGAGTTCTATAATTTAA
>JANXXZ010000236.1 GCA_025350385.1 Bacteroidales bacterium | reverse complement strand
CGACATCCGCAATCCGACATCCGCAATCCGACATCCGCAATCCGACATCCGCAATCCGCAATACAATGCTCAATCCCCTTCAAAAGTAAAATTGACCTGGAATATTTTTGAGCGCAGGTTGCTGATGGCGTCGGTATAAATAGTATTGTCGTGTTTGAGCAGGTCGTTAAAGCCGTAAGACATTACAACCTCAGTCCCGAATTTGAAGTAAGCTGTGTAAAAGTCAAAGCCTACACCCAGGTGTGCATATACATCGCTCTTATCGATAAAAACGTGGGTAATGTTGCTGTCCTCCTTCTTTTTGGCATTGGAGGCTAGGTCGAGGGCGTATTTTACCCCAACCAGCACGTATGGCCTGGCGTTGTTGATCCGGTCGCCTTTGAATTTCAGGGAGAAAGGGAACTCCACAAAGGTTGACTGAATATTTTTTTTTACCTTTACCAGGACAGGGGCTTTTCCATCCTGGTAGGTCTGAATTGCAAATTCCAGGTCCCGTTCACCAAAAGTGAGGGAAGGAGTGAACCGGAAGTTAAAATGATTCCACAATTTAAGATCACCTACGATCCCGATCACGAATCCAATGGTAGGATTTGACTCGACGCTGTATAGGTTTGCCGAATCACAGTTGAGATCCGGAATTGAATTTACAACAAGGTTATTCCCCGCCGTGTTGTAGAACATCTGCTGTTGGTATCCCGGGTGGGTTTTCAGTGTAAAGAACATTTGATTGATGCCTAACTGAAACCCAAAATGATAAGGAACCTGGTCGGCATTGCGCAGGTTGAGGCTTTTAATTCGTTGAGCAAATGAGTTGCTGCCGTTTATGACAAGCAGTAATAAAATAAAGATAAAATGAGTACGCTTCAAAAGGAAATGAATTTCAGTTGAATTGAAAACGTTGATAGTTGGGATTTAGTATGTAGTGAGTGTGGAGTGCCTAAAGTGCCTAAAGCTATGAGTTATGAGTTATGAGTAAGGAGAAAGGAGTAAGGAGTAAGGAGTAAGGAGAAGGGAGAAGTTTACTGTGCGTTGAGTTAAATCAGTTATCACAGGAGCCAGGTTTAGATGATCCTAATCAGAGAACTCCAGCATTCACTTTTTCGGTTTTTGGTAGTCATTTTGTCCCGACATACAACATCGTAATTCCGAAAGTAAGTTTGAGGGCGGTTACTTCTTTGAATCCGGCATTGCGCATAAGTTTCGTGAATTCAATTCCCTGAGGAAAGGCATTTACTGATTCAGGGAGGTAAGTGTATGCAGAACTGTGTTTTGAGATTAGCCGGCCAATGAGTGGCAGAATAAACCTGAAATAAATAAAATACAGCTGCTTAACCGGGAAAGAGGTTGGTTTGGAGAATTCCAGTATGAATGCCCTGGCGCCCGGTTTCAGCACACGGTTCATTTCGGCCAGTCCAAGCGGCAGGTTTTCGTAATTCCGAACCCCATAGGCTACCATTGCCGCGTCAAAGCGTTCGCTATCGAAAGGCAGGTTCTCGGAATCAGCCTGGATGAGGGTGATAAGATTTTCTAATCCCTGTTTCTTAACTTTTTGGCACCCGATTGCCAGCATTTCAGCGGCTATATCAGTCCCGGTTATGCTTTCGGGATTTATTCCAGCTGCTTCAATGGCAAGGTCAGCGGTGCCGGTGGCCAGGTCGAGAATGTGCTTCGGATGGTCTTTTGCCATGAGCGAAACCAGTTTCCTGCGCCAACTGCGGTCGATACCCATGGAAAGAAAATGGTTCAGGAAATCATACTTACCGGCAATATTGTCGAACATGGATTGCACCTGTTCTTTTCGCCCCGGAACCTGTTGCGTGGGAGGTTTCGTCATGAACGGCCGGGATGTTGCACAAGTTCTTTCCAACTTTCGGTAATCAGGAAACTCTCCTCCATATTTAGAATCATCCGTTCAAAGCGCTTCATAGGAACGGTAAAAGAGAGTTCATTTGCACCTACTGAAGGCCTGGCCGATGCATCAAACATTCCCAGTACAGCGGATGGATTCTCTTTCTGATTTTCGAAATAAGGATACTGGACAAGGGACATACAGCCGGCTCCCATTGGCGCTACAACCCCGTGCAGACCGGCTTCGTCGTAATTTGCCAGGGTAAACAGGCCGGCCAGAACATCCGGAGTTGCAAGAAAAATTACTGCATGAGGTTCATCTGCAGCGTTAAGCAGATCCCAGCGTTTTATTATCAGGTATCTGGCCGGCGCTTCAAAAGGAGGCTGTGAGGCAAGCCAGGTTTTCACCAGTTCAGGGCTTTTTTTGTACCGCTCACCTTCCATACTTTCGTTACCAGACGAAAGGAAATATTCAAACCCGGGCCTGAGTTTCTGGCTGAATCCACAGTAACGGTTGCCTCCACGACAGGCGATAGAGCCTTTCCCAAAACAAAGCGGTTCTCCCTGCCTGGCTTTGCGGAGCTGCGATATCATGCAGTTCTCATTTTTTATAGGAGCAAGTTGTTCAAATCCCTGCGGATCGTCAGAATACCAGACGGCCAGGGGGAATTCCACTCCAGAGAAATGGGTATTCCAGGAATTGATAAAGTGGTTTTTCAAGGTACTATCCATAATAGCATCTGCTCATTTTACTCCGTTAAAAAGCAAAAGCGCTTCTTTTAATAACGATTCTTTATTCACCGGGACAACACCGACCTGTTCGCAGACCAGTCCACCGGCCAGGTTGGCCAGCATTGCCATAGAATCAGCTGATGTGTTGAGTGCCAGGCAAAGGGAGGCAACACTGATTACGGTGTCGCCGGCTCCGGATACATCAGCTATCGAGCGCACATGGGCCTTAATGATAACTGGATTGAATGAAACATGATTACGAAGGCTTATAAATACTCCACTGTCGGATAGTGTAATCATTACAATAGTTACGTCCTGCATTTCGTGAATCCGGCAAGCAGCCGATTGAAGGCTATCAAGGGAACCGGGATCAATTTCGGTTTTCAGTCCTTCACGAACCTCTTTCAGGTTGGGTTTAAAAAGGGCAATGTCGTGGTACGCATCGAAATTCTTTTTCTTAGGATCGGCTACAACCGGGATCTGGTGTAGCAATGAAAGCTGAATGATCCCCTCAATTACTGCCGGGGTCAGTACTCCTTTATTATAATCCTGGAGGATAATTACATCTGGTTTTTCATTTCCGATGAGCTCACCGATCTTTTGAAGCAGCTCATTTTCAAGATCCTTTTCGAGATCGGTATCCATTTCCTCATCCACGCGCAACATCTGCATTTTATTGCCTATAATGCGATACTTGGTAGTAGTGATGCGGCTGTTGCTCCGTATAATCCCGGAATTGCCTATATCTTCTTTATCCAATAAATGGAAAAATTCATCTCCCTGCTTATCGTTACCAACTACAGAACAAAGGATAGGATTAGCACCCAGCGATTTAAGGTTGAGCGCTACGTTGGCTGCGCCTCCCAGCATGTTTTCGCGCTGGAAAAGAGCAACCACCGGTACCGGAGCTTCCGGTGAAATGCGGTCCACTTTTCCCCGCAGATAGGCATCAATCATTACATCGCCGGCAATGAGCACTTTCTGACCTGTAAATTTGCTGAAAAGTTCACGTATCTCATTTTCGTTTGAAAACATGTCCGGAAAGATTTAGTAAAGGTAAAAACGGAGGCTATTCAGCAACAGTAGCTTGATTATTTCAGTTATCAGTTACAGGCCGGTTTTTAGGAGTAAGGCCTGGTAAATAGTGTCATATTAAATCAGCCAACTATTCGTTAAGCCAGTTTAGCCAGGGCCTCAGCTATCCTGCGGATAGCTTCGCGAAGCTGGTTCTCGGAAGTAGCATAGGAAATCCGTATGCAATCGAGTGAGCCGAAAGCAACACCCGGTACGATAGCCACAAATGCAGTATCGAGCAGGTAATCGCAGAGATCGGTAGCTGAATGGATTACTTTTCCTTCAAAGGACTTTCCATAGTATTTAACTACTTCGGGAAAGAGATAAAATGCTCCGTCAGGGGTGTTGGTCCTGAGTCCGGGGATCTCTTTCAGCAAAGCAAGAGCAAGATCGCGACGGTAAACGAAAGCTTCCACCATGTTCTTAATGTCCGGGCTTTCGGCAGGATTGGTTTCAATAGCGGCGATCGCAGCACGTTGAGTAATGCTGCAGGCTCCCGAAGTAATCTGTCCCTGCAGTTTATCACAAGCTTTGGCTATTTCGGGGGAGGCTGCCATGTATCCAAGCCTCCATCCGGTCATTGCGAAGCCTTTGCTCAGGCCATTGATTATAATTACCCGGTTTCGCACATTTTCAAACTGGGCAATGCTTTCATGATGCCCAACAAAATTGATGTGCTCATAAATCTCATCCGAAATTATGAAGACATGCGGATGACGTTCAAAAACTCCGGCAAAGGCTTTTAATTCTTCCCGGCTGTAAACCGATCCGGTAGGATTGCAGGGGCTGCTGAACATGAACAACTTGGTATTCGGAGTAATAGCCCCTTCAACCTGCTCGGGGGTTACTTTGAAATCGTGATCAATTTTTCCTTCGATGAATACCCCTTTTGCGCCGGCCAGTTTGATTATTTCCTTATACGAAACCCAATAGGGAGCAGGAATAAGAACTTCGTCACCCGGATTGACCAGGCAAAGAATCACATTAGCCAGCGATTGTTTTGCCCCGGTTGAAACCACGATCTGTTCCGGAGAATAAATCAGCTGGTTGTCGCGTTTGAGTTTATTGGCAATTGCTTGCCTCAACTCAGGATAACCGGGAACCGGCGGGTAATGGCTATAGTTCTGATCGATAGCCAGTTTGGCGGCAGTTTTTACATGTTCAGGGGTATTGAAATCGGGTTCACCAATGCTAAGGTTAATCACATCAAAACCCTGTGCCCGCAGTTCGCGGCTGCGGCGGGTCATAGCCAGCGTTTCCGATTCGGCCAACTGGTTAATCCTGTCTGACAAAATATTCATATCAACGGGTATAAATTCAACGGAGGCAAAGTTAGAAAAATAATTATGTGATGTTGTTTATGATGAGAAGGATGTAAAATAGTTTGTTTTGGTGGATATTGAAAATAGAGGGAATAAACATGTTTTCAATTGGTAACAATATTTTAAGGCTGTAGTTATGCATGTTAAACTACTTCGAAATTTATCATTCTTTAATCGGTGTTCGATATTAATGATTTATCAGTTAATGAATTACGAATGATGATTAACGAATACCGAATGATGGAGTAGAAGATTTTTGTAGTTTGGCAAAT
>JANXXZ010000215.1 GCA_025350385.1 Bacteroidales bacterium | reverse complement strand
CATCAGCGCGGCATATTATTGCTGTTATTCCGTACTTCGGATTCGCCCGTCAGGATCGTAAAGATAAAGCAAGGGTAATAATCCGGTGAACTCCTGCCGCAGTGAGCAAATTGGCTATCAGTTTTGCTGTAATCGGCACCCTTGCTTTATCTTTACGATCCTGACGGGCGAATCCGAAGTACGGAATAACAGCAATAATATGCCGCGCTGATGCCCGCCTTGCAGCATCAACCAACATAAGCAATTCAAGCAGGTTTTCGGCAGGGGCAAAAGTTGATTGTACAATAAATAATTCATTTCCCCTTACATTCTCTTCGAACGATGTGGTGAATTCCCCATCACTGAAAACGGTAACCTGAACTTCACCAAGCTTTTGCCCATAATCAAGGGCAATTTTTTCAGCAAGGTAACGCGATTCCCTGCCTGAAAATATTTTTAAAGACTTTCCCATGGTTGACCCGGTTGAATTCAGAAGGAGGCTGCAAAGATAGATTTTTTTTGACACCTGCCAAACTGATTTCCAGATGATTTGCCTAAATGCCTTGTAAAATGTTGCTTTGGATTAGGAAGTTGCGGAACAATTGCTTCTCTCTTGTCTCTTCTCTCTTCTCTTCCCTCTCCTCGCTTTTCGTTCTTCGCCCTTCGCCCCTCCCCCCTCATTTTTGGTGTAATCCAACTCAATGCCCACAAACGATCATTATAATCCGAGTCATAAGGAAATCAAATCCTCCGGTTCATTGTTTTAAATTAAAAAAATCCAACTGGTATTGCAGGATGCAGTATTTTTGATAGCTTAATTTACTCGCGTTGCGTGTTTGCTATAATCGACATCGAAACTACGGGCGGAAGCGCCCTTCACGAAAAAGTGACCGAAATTGCCATTTATGTTCATAATGGCATCCAGATTACCGGGGAGTTTTCAACGCTCATTAATCCCGAAAAACATATTCCTTCTTTTATTACCCGGCTTACCGGGATTTCGGATGATATGGTCCGGAATGCGCCCAGGTTTTACGAAGTAGCCCGTGATATTGTCGAACTAACCAAAGGATGCATATTTGTAGCTCATAATGCACTTTTCGATTATAGCTTCATAAGGCAGGAATTTCAACAGCTGGGATATAAATACCATCGGCCAACATTGTGCACTGTAAAACTGTCGCGTAAGTTGTTGCCGGGTTTCAAATCTTACAGCCTGGGGAATTTATGCGAAAGCCTTGATATCCGGATTGAAAACCGCCACCGGGCAGCAGGAGATGCTTTAGCGACAGTCAAAGTATTTGAAAAGCTACTTGCACAGGATCCGTCGCTCAGTGGTATAAGCCTGAACGGGTTAAACCCATCGCTCAATAAAGCCTTATTTTCGAGCCTGCCCGGCAATGCCGGAGTTTATTATTTCCATGATGAATTTGGCAAAATAGTTTACATCGGGAAAAGCCGCGATATTCGTACCAGGGTCCTTTCACATTTCAGCAACCGCCAAACTCCCAAGTCGTTACAAATGTGTGAAAGGGTAGTCGATATTACTTTTGAGGAAACCGGGAGCGAACTGATAGCCTTACTCCTCGAATCAGATGAAATAAAGAAACATCTGCCTGTTTTCAACCGCGCCCAGCGTCGCACCGGTTATAAATACGGGCTTACTTCTTTCCTGAACCTGGGCAGGTATCAAAACCTTCAACTTTCAAAACTTACCTCCACAAGTAATCCACACACGGTTTTTACATCCTTCGAAGAAGGAAATACCATTCTTCATAACCTGGCAACCAAATTCCACCTTTGCCAGAAGCTATGTGGCCTCTATCAAAGCCAGGGCGCATGCTTTCATCATTCAATCGGGCAATGCAACGGAGCCTGCATCGGACAGGAAAGTCCTGATAGTTACAATGCAAGGGTGTCAGAAGCCCTTGCATCCTATTCCCATCCCTGGCAAAATGTTATGATCATCGATAAAGGCCGTCATGAGGACGAATGTTCCGTGGCACTCATTGAAAATGGCATGTACTCCGGATTTGGCTGGTTTGATAAGACATATGCTGAATACAATACAGATATCATCCGCGAATGCATCAAACCTTACGCTGATAACAGGGATGTTCAACAGATCGTAAGGCAGTATATCAATTCAGGGAAGGCGCTGAAGATTATTAAGTTTTGAGGTCAGAAGGGAAAGAAATTAATTATTGGCTATCAGTTATTTGGTTTAAAGTTGAGGCAATATGCAACTTTTCACAGTTCATTCTTCGTTTTTCATATTCTGATTGCTTCCCTCTAAAACTCTATATGCACTCTTTCCGTTTAATTCCGGCGCATGAAGGGAATATTTAATAACTAATCTTCAGGATTGGGACATCATGGTTTTGCAATTTGCCGGATAATTCAGAGTAAGACCATGATATACAACAGCATATGATATGTGGTATAATAGTTGAAACTTGTATGTTGAGATTGATGAACGTGTTCAAATTTGAAGGTGCCAAATTTTTGCAGATAGAATAATACACCCAATAACCAGAAACCAAACAGTGTCAGAAACCGGGGCGGAAACGTCCCGGCTTTTTGTTTAAATACATCAGGCTTTTCAGTATTCAGGCTTCGCTGATCTCCGTCTAACAGGTATAAATATTCATAAATGCAGTGGTTTTTACTTCAAAGTTCCGACGGTCATTATAACTTTGCTAAAAAACCGGAATATGCATAACCATTTTTCATCTATCCTGATATCAATTTCTTTTATTTTAGGGCTTACGGCCTGTCGTACCACCTTAACGCCTGAAAAACCGGCTGAGTCATACCAACCTTACCTTTACCAGCCGAAATCATCCCTTATCAACCTGCCAGTTGAAATGAAAGTCTCGGAGCTGGAGACTTTCATAAACAGGCAACTTACAGGGCTTATTTACGACGATAACAGTCTTGAAAACAATGGCGGCGACAACCTCATGGTTAAAGCCTGGAAAAAAGATAATATCAAACTGAATTTTGATAAAGGTCAGTTTGCGTATACTGTCCCGCTTAAGCTTTGGATCAAGGCTGGCTGGAAAGTGGAACAATTTGGTATCACCCTGTCGGATTACCGGGAAATGAATGCCGAAATTGCGCTGAGTTTTCATACCTCGGTTTCCATTAACAGGGACTGGACGGTAGAAACCAAAACCGTTTCCGACGGATATGAATGGCTGAGCAAACCTGTTCTGAAACTGGGTCCGGTTGACTTACCAATAACCTATATTGCAGATCTTATCATCAAGTTCAACATTGAAAAAATAAGTTCGGCAATTGACGAAGGGATGAAAGCCAGCCTTGATCTTAAGACCAATGCGAGGCAGGCCTGGATTGACATTCAGAAACCTATGCTTCTGGATAAGGAATATGGATTGTGGCTCAGGGTTATACCAAAAACAATTTCAGCAGTTCCTCTTTCGGGAAACAGGGGGATGATCAGGCATACATCGTCCATTGAAGCAGTTACAGAATGCTTTACCGGCACGCAGCCGCCATACAAGGTCAATTCAAAACTGCCCGATCTTGTACCTGCCGGCAAACTGAATGATAATTTCCTGGTAAATGTAACTTCTTATATCACCTATAATTATATTGATTCCTTGTCAAAAGCCCAGTTGCTCAACACAACCTATCAGATCGGGAAAAGAAGTATAACTATTACCGGTGTGAAAGTATATCCCGGTGATGGTAAATTTATTGTTGAAACGGATGTGGTCGGCAATATAAATGGCAAACTCTTTTTCGCCGGGAAGCCTGTTTACAGGAGTTCTGATTCGTCAATCGTAGTACATGACCTGGAATTTCATTTAAAGACAAAAAATCTTTTACTTAAATCGGCGTCCTGGCTTGCCAATGGAGGAATTGAGAGGATGATAGGAAAGAAAATGGCTTACCCTATGGGAGAAAACCTGCGTGAAACCTATGCCCTGATCCAGGAGAGCCTTAATCATTATGACCTGGCCGAAGGTTTTTATCTGAAAGGACTGCTGAATAAAATGGAGGTTGAACAACCTGTATTGACAAAAGAATCGATCATAGCGCCGGTATCGTTTGAAGGCAGAATTTTTGTAAGTCTCGAAAGCAAGCCGGGTAAAAAGTAGAATTCATTCAGGTAATAACAATCCAGGAGTTATTGTATTGAGAAGATTTGAAGAATACCTGAATAACCGTTGTTCAAGTCCGGGCCCTTTCCGGCAGGGTCGTTGAATACAATGATATTTTATACATATATCCGGCAGCAAATCAGGGGGTACTTTTATCCGGCATAAAGAGAAGTGAAAACTTTTCCGGATTTTCTTATTACCATTCTGGGTTAAAGCCATTAATTATAAAAATCTATGCTATGAAGACTATTAATTATCTGGAAGAGGAAGATTTTCACACAAGGCTTTGTGCTTTAAAGAAAAGTTATAGGATATCATTTTCGTCATTTCAAAAGGCGATCATGGCAAACAGTGAAATGCGAAAACAGGTTGAAGATGTAGTCGATTTAGGTTTATATGAATATGCATTCCGCCAGAACACAGAGCTTATACATTCTGCCTGCGAAAAAGCAGAGGCCGAAAC
>JANXXZ010000204.1 GCA_025350385.1 Bacteroidales bacterium | reverse complement strand
ATGGAAGAGATTCCGGTTTTTTATCTCGGCTGGAATTCTCCTCGGAACGTTGCTGGCAGGACTGATTTTTTCAGGGTTCTTCTTTTGGGTCTATGATTTTAAGGTCAGAACTGTTAATATAGAAATTAAAGATTTGCCGGCCGGATTTGAAGGGTTTAGGATCGTACAACTTTCGGATATACATCTTGGTAGCTGGTTATCGGAAAAACCATTGCAAAGAGCTGTTCAACTCGTTAATGATCAGAAACCGGATGTTATATTGTTTACGGGTGATATGGTAAATTTTACAACCAGTGAAGCCTGGAGGTTCGAAAATGTCCTTCACCAAATGAAAGCTCCGACTGGTATTTATTCCATCCTGGGTAACCATGATTATGGAGATTATGTGAAATGGGACAGCCCGGCCGAAAAAGCAATGAATGATAAAGATCTTCAGGCATTTTATAATAAACTTGGCTGGCAACTGATGAGGAACTCGCACTCTTTCCTTCATGAAGGAAATGATTCAATAGCTTTACTGGGAGTTGAAAACTGGAGTGTTAACAAGATGTGGGGAAGAAGGGGCGATCTGTCCAAAGCCATTTCAGGAGCTGAGGGTGTTCCGGTAAAAATTCTCCTTTCGCACGATCCTACTCATTGGAAGGCAGAGGTATTGAAAAAATATCCGTCTATTGCTCTTACCTTATCAGGACATACGCATGCAATGCAAATGGGCTGGGAGACAGGCAACTACCGCTGGAGTCCTGCCGAATGGATGTTTCCTGAATGGGCGGGCATTTATGACAGCAAAGGCATTGATGGTAATGATCAATATTTATATGTAAACCGGGGTCTCGGTCACCTAGGTTTCCCGGGAAGGGTGGGAATTAAGCCTGAAATTACCCTGATCATCTTACACAAACTGAGATAGTCAATAACCAGTTTTAGTTACTACTGGCATGACAGGTATGAGCAGCATGCGCACTGCAATTGAGCTGATCGCAGCAAGTCTTACAAACTCTTTTGAATACTGAAAAATCGAGTAATACAACATCAGGTGACAAGTAACCGACCTTCACCTTTTCCTCGCGCATCAGGTCAGTACTTAGGTATTTCTTGTTACTGTCAGAAAAGACGGTAACAACCGTGGTATCGCTTCCAATTTCATTCTGCACCTTAAGTGCGCCAAGAAAGTTTGCCCCGGACGAAATTCCTACTGCCAGTCCCAGTTTGGCTGCCAGTTGCTGGGCCATCAGGATGGCATCTCCGTCGTTAATTGTTATTACACGGTCAAGATGATCAAGTTTTAAGAGATCAGGAATAAATTCATCAGAAATACCCTGGATACGATGGTTCCCGACTTTACATCCTGTCGAGAGGGTAGGGGATTCGGAAGGTTCAAGGGGATGAACCTTTATATCTTGTTTCATTGATTTGAAGAATTTCCCTATTCCCATGACGGTACCGCCTGTGCCTACACCGGCAACAAATGCATCAGGAACGATATCATGCGAATCCATCTGCCACCAGATTTCGGGACCTGTGGTAAATTCATGTGCTTCAGCATTGGCCGGATTGGCAAATTGCCTGGGGAGAAATATGTTGGGTTGGGATGCCGCTATCTGCTCAGTCATTCGTATACTTCCTAAAAATCCACCCTGCTCTTTTGAAACCGGAATTATGGTGGCCCCCAGGCTACGGATAATGTCAACACGTTCCTTACTCATCCAGTCGGGCATAACGATACTTACTTCATGCCCAAGAGCTTTCCCAATAGCTGCAAAAGCGATCCCTGTATTTCCGCTGGTTGCTTCAACTATCCGGTCGCCGGGTTTGATCTGCCCGGTTTCATAGGCTCTTTGAAGAATATACAGAGCCATTCGATCCTTAATGCTTCCTGTAATATTGAATTGCTCCATCTTTGTGTAGAGAATGCGGGTTTTCCCCTTATACCTGAAGCTGATTACCAGTAAGGGTGAATTTCCCACAATTCTCCATAATTCACGGAATTTGGATGAGAGTTTAGGATCGCTGATTGAATTTGAAATCATTGGAAGGAAAAATTGGAAGTAACCCGGTCGTTATTCAGAACTTGCAAATGAGTTGAAAACTTAATTGTGGCAAATATATAAAAAGTCATAATCAAAAGATTTAATTTACTCAGGGATACTTTTGGAGTTTATATAAATCAAAGACAAAGCAAGTAACTTGAAGAGTACCGAGTACCATCTACCATTTACCGAATTTCACGTCCCTCGTCCCCTGTCCCTTTCAAAGTAAACCATCCCGCAATCAGCTTATCTTTTTGGTGCCATTCGTCCATGTGGATGAATTCGTTGGTATGCTTGTTATACAGATAATCGCGGCCCCATTCTTTATGATGGAGCGAGATAAGTCGAATAGCTTCCACTGTAAATTCTACTTCCTGGTCTGTCATAGTCGGATGCAGGGATAACCTGATCCAGCCGGGTTTTTGTGAAAGATCGCCATGGGTGATCCGATCGGTGATTTCTTTGGATTTTTCGTAGCTTACATCCAGCAGGAAATGACCATAAGTTCCGGCACAGGCGCATCCCCCGCGCACCTGTACCCCGAAGCGGTCGCTGAGTAATTTTACTACAAGGTTATAGTGAATATTATCAAGGTAAAATGACATAATGCCCAGCCGGTTGCGAACATTGTCAGCCAATATGTGCAGACCTGGAATTTTTTCCATACTACTGAATGCCAATTCGACCAATTCTGCCTCCCGCAACCTCATTTTAGCTACATCCATCTGATCTTTCAGTTCCAGCGAAAGGGCTGTCTTCATAGCCTGCAGGAAACCTGGAGTACCGCCGTCCTCGCGGGCTTCTATGTCGTCAACAAATTTGAATTCGCCCCACGGGTTGGTCCAGTCCACAGTGCCGCCACCTGGTTGGTCAGGGTCGTCGCGATGGTATAATGCGGAATCGAAAATAAGAACTCCGGATGATCCGGGGCCGCCCAGGAACTTATGGGGAGAAAAGAAGATAGCATCCAGTTTCTCAAGCGGATCGGCCGGGTGCATATTTATATCAGCATAAGGAGCAGAAGCGGCAAAATCAATAAAGCAATAACCTCCCGCTTCGTGCATAATGCGCGCCAGTTCATGGTAGGGAGTTTCAATCCCGGTAACATTACTGCAGGCTGTAAACGAACCGATCTTCATATGGCGCTTATCATACTGTTTTAACAGTATCTGCAGTTGTTCCGGATCAATCAACAGGCCTTCACCGGGCGGGACCACCACAACATCTGCTATGGTATAATACCACGAAGTTTGGTTGGAATGATGCTCCATGTGTGTTATGAACACTACAGGACGCTCGTTTTCGGGTAGGCAGTTGATCCCTTCTCTGCGGCCACAGGATTTAAGGTTGAGGATGCGCTGGAATTTAACCAGGGCACCGGTCATGCCGAAACCGGCAGTAATAAGAACATCAGTCGGAGCAGCATTTACATGCTTCTTTATCAGCAGGTGAGCATGTTGATAGGCTTTGGTCATCAGCTGACCGGTTTCGCTGGTTTCGGTATGGGTATTGCCTACCCAGGGGCCGATTACATTCGAAAGCCGTTCTTCAATGGCGGCATAAAGGCGGCCGCTGGCAACCCAATCGGCATAAAGAAGGGTTTGGGTGCCGTATGGTGTTTTATATTGGAGTTCATTACCGATTATTCCTTTCCGGAAACCGGAAAAATGTTCGCTGAGACTTGACATAAGTGAATGTATACTTTACAGGATAGGACTGCAAAGGTGCAAAATATTATGAGACGGCGGGAGGGATATTAGCGCTCAGTGCCGGGCGCCGGATGCCAGGTGCATGGTGCATGGTGCATAGTGCTCATTGCTGAGTGCATAGTTCTATATACAAGATTTAGCGATAAGCGTTCCGAAATCCGAAATCCCTATTCTCCCTGCGATACCTGGATCCGGCTTACCTCTATCCCGCTTCCTTCGGTATAGATACTCACCCAGTTGTTGTCCTCGCGGTACCATTTATCCTGGCCGGCAAGGCGTATGATGTAGTCGACTCCATTCTTATCACTGATGGTACGAAGCACGATACCACCGTTCTTGGCGTTATCGCGTCCATAATTAAAATATACCTTTGGAGTTCCGTTGGCGGAAGCTTTGGCTCGGATCATTACGTAATTATTGGTTTTAAGCCTTGGCTCAAGTGAAGTGAAACTGAATTTTTTCTCGTCGCCCGCAGCAATAAATACAGTGGTTGAGTTAATGTCCTTTATGGAATGATCAGTAATATATTGCTTGATCTTGCGCACCATTTCACCGGGATAGGTTTCATCTGGCTTAAGGGAGGCTGCTTTTTCATAAGCATCGATAGCCTGATCAAGAACCTTTGCTGCATATAACTTGTCGGCTTCAACGATGGCTTTGTCGTATTCTTCCCTGGCTGCTTTAGCCTGTGCCAGCAAAACATTGTTTATTTCGATGAGTTTATCCTTAGGGTATTGCTCCGACGTTTTAATACCTGAAGCTTTAACAAAGGCGCTTTTAGCATTCACATAATCCTGGGCTGCCAGTTGTTTATCACCTTCTGCAATATATGCAGTGTACATCTTCTCAAGTTCTTCCTTTTCACGCAGCAGGGCATCATTGATCTGCGCTATTTTATCTTTCGGGTATTGTTCTCCGGGCTTGATTTCGAGGGCTTGCTGGTAAGCGTTTAATGCATCGGAATAATTTTTGGCTTTCAGTTTAGTGTCGCCAGTGGCCAGTGCTTTAGCATATCGATCGTCAATGGCCTTGATTTGCAGCTGGATAGCAGCGATCTTTTCTTTTGGATACGTTTCGCCTGGTTTGATTTCCGAAGCAGCTGTATAAGCAGCGATGGCCGGGTTCAGATCGCCAGAGGCAAGTTTTGCGTCGCCTTCGGCCAGGGCTTTGTTATAGGCCTGGTCTTTTGCCTGCAGATCAGTAAGCGTTCCGTTGATTGATATGATCTTATCTTTTGGGTATTGCTCCGAAGGTTTAAGAGCGGATGCTTCCTGAAAAGCCGTTAGTGCAGTCTGGTATTTCTTGTCATTAAGTAGTTTATCAGCATCGCCTATAAGCTTCCCATATTGATCTTCGATCTTTTTCTGTTCGGCAAGGAATTGATTGATCTTAACAAGTTGATCTTTCGGATAGGATTCCTCCGTTTTAAGGGTAGTTGCCCTTTGGTAAGGCTCCATTGCTTCGCGGTATTTTTGCGCGGTAAAGAAGGCATCACCATCTAAAACAGCCTTCGCGAAACTATCGTCTTTCGACTTAAGTTCGGCGAGGATTGTATTTATCGTACTTATTTTCTGTTTCGGGTAATCTTCTGAAGGCTTAGCCGCAGAAGCTATCTGGAAAGCTGCAAGCGCTTCATTGTATTTCTTTGCCGCCAGCTCTTTGTCGCCTTCGGTGACGGATTTATCATACTCAGCCTGTTTCGCTTTAATGTCAGAAAGGATTCCTTGGGCTTCAGCTATTTTTTCAACAGGATACTTTTCACCGGGTTTTAAGGTCATCGCCTGTTGATATGCGGCAATGGATTCGTTGTATTTCATCGCGGTAAAGAATTCATCTGCTTCGTTGATCGCCTTGGAATATGAGTCATCTCTTGCATTTAAATCCGCAAGGATCCCTTCGATTTCGGCAATCTTGTCCTGTGGATATTTTTCAGCCGGTTTCAAGGTAAGAGCCGATTTGTAAGCGGTGATTGCATCCGTATATTTCTTTCCGGCTAAAGCTCCATCAGCCTCTGCAATTGCTTTGCTGTAGTTTTCTTCGTTAGCCTTGATACCATTCATTATCATATTGATCTGGGCAATTTTTTCACCGGGGTATTTTTCTCCCGGTTTTGCAACCAAAGCCTGGTTATAAGCAGAAATGGCATCTTCATATTTTTTGTCGGCCAGTAATTTATCGCCATCAGCGATTGCTTTATCGTAAGATTCCTGTTTAGCCTTCAGGTCGGCAAGGATTCCATTGATCTCAGCTATCCTGGTGCCCGGATATTGCTCGGCGGGATTGATGGTTGAAGCCTGATTATAATCAGCAATTGCCTGTGTATATTGCTTGTCTGTAAATGATTTGTCAGCTTTGGCAATGACTGCTGTATAACTGTCCTGCTTTGCCTTTTCGGCTGCAAGGATACCGTTGATTTCGGCAATTTTGTCTTTTGGATACTTCTCACCTGCCTTTATTCCGGCAGCTTCCTGGAAAGCCCCTAGTGCATCAGCATATTTCTTTTCCTCAAAAGCCAGATCAGCACGGGTAACCGCAGCGGTAAAAGCCTCATCCTTGTTTTTCAGGTCAGCAAGCAAGTCGTTAATTTCGGTAACCTTATCCTGTGGATATTTCTCATTTGCTTTCAATGAAAGTGCCTGCTGGTATACTGTGAGTGCTTCAGAGTAGTTCTTGGAAGTGAATGCTTTATCAGCAGAAGCGATAACTTTGGTATAATTATCATCCAGTTGTTTCTGATCAGCGAGCAACTTATTAATTACTGTAATTTTATCTTTTGGATAGGTTTCAGCCGGCTTGATTTTCAATGCTGATTGAAACGCAGCAATGGATTCGGTATATTTCTTTTCAGTGAATGCAGCATCTCCATCCGAAATGAACTTAAGGTAATTTTGATCTGCTGATTTAATGGATTCAAGTGCAGCATTGATTTCCGTTATCTTCCGATCCGGGTATTTTTCGTCGGGCTTAATGCTTTTAGCTTCCTGGTATGCTGCAAGGGCACGTTCATATTCTTTGGTTGTCATTAACTTGTCACCGGTTGTAATGGCTTGCTGGTACATTTCCTCCCGTGCTTTTTCATCCTTCAAAAGGATGTTGATGGCAGCTATTTTGTCAAGAGGATATTGCTCGGTGGGCTTAATGACTGAAGCAACCTGGTATTGCGCAAGCGCAATTTTCATGTTCCTGTCGGAATAGGCTTTGTCGGCGGCGGCAAGTGCATTATCATACTTTTCCTGCTCAGCCTTTTGTTTGGACAGGATTCCGTTAATGGTCAGTATTTTATCTTTCGGATACTTTTCGTTGGGTTTGATTCCTGCAGCTTCCTGGTAAGCAGTTAGCGCTTCGGGGTATTTAAGCTCTTTGAGCGACTGGTCGGCGTGTGAAATGGCAGCAGTATAATTCTCTTCCTGCGATTTCATTCCTTCAAGCAACTTATTAATCTCGGCAATCTTATCCTGTGGGTATTTCTCCGCAGGTTTCAACGTAATCGCTTGCTGGTAGGCTGTGACTGACTCAGTATATTTCTTTTCCTTTAATCTTGCGTCGCCGTCGGCTATAGCTTTCAGATAATTATTTTCAACCGATTTGTTCCTGGCAAGCAAGGCATTGATTTCGTCGATTTTAACCTTTGGATACTTTTCATCAGGGAAAAGAGTCAGCGCATTACGGAAAAATCCGAGGGAAATGTCGTACTTGTTTTCGCCCAATGACTGGTCCCCGTTTTTTAAGGCAATATCATAGGCTTCTTTACGGCTGTTGCGATCGGTGATGCCTTTTTCAATCTCAGTGATTTTTGATTGGGGATATTCGGATCCAGGAATGATGGCAAGTGCTGATTTGTATCCAAGTAAGGCAGAATCCGTATCACCCGCCTGGTAGAATTTATCGGCTGAAGCAATGGAGGCATCAAACCGTTCTTTTACTGACTGAAGCCGAACTTCACCCTGGCCGGTCTTGTCAAGCATCTCCTTCGGATACCGGGCTTCCTGTTTTATTTTAAGCGCTTCCTGGTACTTAACACGGGCATTGGCAAAATCACGGCCTATGTAAAACTGGTCAGCCTGGTCAATCGCTTTATCGTATGAATCCTGTAAGGATTTTTTAGCATTTGCCCAGTTGACGATTTCCTGTATTTTTTGTTTTGCGTAGGGTTCGGAAGGAATCAGGTCGGCGGCTGATTGATACTGTACACGGGCTTCGGTCCTTTTTTCAGTTTTCAGTAACAGATCGGCAGCTGTTACCAGTTTATCGTATTGACTCTTTTTGATAATTGCTGCAGCCTTCAGTTTGTCAGTTTCAGCAATTTTATCTTTAGCCGTCCGGGCATCAGGTTTTGCTGCGAGGGCAATTTCGAACCAGTTGCGCGCCTTATCAAAATTTGAAGTCGTGAGTTCCTGGTTGCCATTTGCCATTGCTTCGTTATAGCGGGATATATCATTCGGATCGGTGTATAAACTGCGGATCTGCGCAAGGCGATCCTTGGGATACTGGGCTGTGGGATCAATATCAAGCGCATTTTCGTACTCTCTTTTTGCCGAAGGATAATCTTTGACTTTTAAAAAGTTTTCAGCATTCAAAACGGCATTCTCAAAAAGGGTATTCTTTGCTTTCTCATTGGCAGACAGCAATGTGTTGATCTGATCAATACGATTCAAGACCTCTTTCTGACCCGGTTTGAGTTGGTCAGCTTTTTTATAGGATGTTAATGCATTAGCATAGTCTTTTGCGGTAAAGAAATTGTCAGCCGACTTAAGCGTTACTGAATATTCATCAGAGGGCTTAACCTGGGCATCGGCCCGGGTATTAAAAAGGATTCCTGTAAAAATGATAAAGAATATTACTAGTGAGGAATGACGGTATCTTGGTTTAATATTAATCTTCATGTAAGGACAATCTTATTGCTTTAAATTTTTAACTCTGGTATTAACTAAAAATAACGTGAAAAGGTTCGTTTTATTGGAGATGAATCAAAATGAATAGGAATATTTAACAATAACACAGTGGTTGATATGCCCGTCTTAAGGCATCGGAGCCTCATAGAAGTCAGCCAACATGTATTTTCATTTTTAAATATGGAATTATCACCCGATAACCCCGTCCACGATAGTTAGTTTCCGGTCGGAACCATCGGCGAATTCTTCATTGTGAGTTACAATAACGAAGGTCTGGTTGAATTCTTTTCGCAGGGTAAAGAAGAGCTCATGTAATTCACGGGCATTCACCGAATCAAGATTTCCTGATGGCTCATCAGCAAGAATCACTGTGGGATGGTTCATCAGTGCCCGTGCCACAGCAATACGCTGTTGTTCGCCGCCCGACAG
>JANXXZ010000186.1 GCA_025350385.1 Bacteroidales bacterium | reverse complement strand
CTGGAAGATTATTCCGGTTCGCTTGATGCTGAAGGAAAACGCCTGCTAAGGGTAATTATTGACAACGCCAATGTAATGGGCAGTCTCATTGACAATTTGATTTCATTCTCGTACCTTGGCAAACAGAAAATAACCTTCCTTCGAACAGATATGCATGCAATAGCAAACGCTGTTTATCGGCAGCTGATTCCGGAAACAGAGCAGGAAAAAACCACGCTCCTCCTGGCGGATATTCCTGAAGCCCCGGGCGATGCCGCTATGCTCCAGGTGGTTTGGCTGAATCTAATAGGAAACGCAATCAGATTCTCCTCGCGGAAACCGCATAGTATAATTGA
The DNA here is from genome assembly GCA_025350385.1 of Bacteroidales bacterium. Lineage (GTDB taxonomy): Bacteria > Bacteroidota > Bacteroidia > Bacteroidales > UBA4417 > UBA4417. The sequence continues at coordinate 7,123 of JANXXZ010000186.1, read as the reverse complement.
AATCGGCAGTAAAACCGAAGGGAATGAAACCATTTACTTTGTTAAAGACAATGGGATTGGCTTTGACATGAACTATGCAAATAACCTGTTTTCACTGTTCAAACATTTACCCAATGCAAAAGGTTTTGAAGGGAACGGGGTCGGGCTTGCAATTGTCCAACGCATCATTCATGCTCATCATGGTCGTGTATGGGCCGAAGGGAAACAGGATGAAGGGGCAACATTTTACTTTGCATTACCGGTAAGCCATGATAAAAATAAATAGCAAATCATGGAAACCTGAATTTAGTGCCCGGTGCTCAGTGCTTGGCAACCGAAATAAGTTTATATCAAGAAGTTATTGGTAATTGGTAATTAGTAATCGAAAAAATCCGGAACCCGGAAGATGGAAGATGGAACCTGAATAAAACACAACAGTCATGTTAAAAAATAACCTGAAACCCACAGAGCCCGATTTGTTGCGACAAAAAGCTGAAGAACTTTTAAATAAGAGGTATTCAGGAAAAGAGGCCTCTCTTCCAAACCTTGACTCACCGAAACTGTTCCATGAACTCGAAGTGCACCAGATTGAACTCGAGATGCAAAACGAGGAACTGCGCCTGGCCTTGAATATTGCAGAGCAGGCAACCAAACAGTATGCTGATCTTTACGAAGAAATCTATGATTTTTCACCTGCCGGGTATTTTACACTCAACTACGACGGCACCATCAGCCGGTTGAACCTGAGTGGCGCCCGGCTGCTCGGGCAGGAACGGGGCCTCCTTGTCAAAAGGAACTTCAGGGATTTTGTTGCATTTGATCAGAAGTCAGTTTTTCAGCATTTTTTACAGGCAGTAATTGAATACAATTCCAAAGGTACCTGCGAGCTACAGCTCACTATCAGCGAGAAACCATCAAGTTATGTTTACCTGGAAGCTGTGGTATCAAAAAATGAACAGAAATGCCTGGTTGCGGCTGTTGACATCACCGATCGCGTCGAAGCGGAAGAAGCACTGAAACAAAGCGAAACCCGGTTACGTGAACTCAACGCCACTAAGGACAAGTTCTTTTCCCTCATTGCACACGACCTGAAAGGCCCTTTCAACTCCATGCTGGGTTTATCAGAACTTCTCTACAAGGAATACGATCAGTTTGAAGAAAACGAAATCAAGGAATTCATTAACCAGATCCATTCAAGTTCGACAAATTCACTGAAATTGCTGGATAACTTACTGCAATGGGCAAAATCGCAGACAGGGTTACTGGTTGTCTTATGCGAACAACTCGATATTGCTAACCTTGTGCTCGAAACGATCGGGTCGTTGAAACCGGCAGCCGGTAAAAAAAATATCGTGATTCACTCATCCGTTCCCCAAGGATCAGTTGCTATTGCTGATTGTTATATGGTAAGGACCATCCTGAAAAATCTCCTGCACAATGCTATAAAGTTTACTAATAAGGGCGGTGAAATAGAAATCAAGGCCCGGGTTTTGAAGGATGAATTATTGATTAGTGTAGCCGATAATGGAGTCGGAATCCAAAGCGCTGACCGGGAAAAATTATTCAGAGTGGATCAGCGGTTCCGGATTCTTGGAACAGAAAATGAACCGGGCGCCGGTTTAGGGTTGATTCTCTGCAAGGAATTTGTTGAAAAAAACGGGGGGAAAATCTGGATCGAAAGCGAATTCGGTAAAGGCAGCAAGGTTCATTTTACTCTTCCCACCATTTGAGTAGGGAGTCAGAAGTAAGAAGTATGGAGTAAGGAGTTGGAAGACTGAATGAGTTGGCCGGCCTTGCCCTCGCTCCCTCGCCCCTCACATTTACTAACTATATAAAACATAAAGTTTACAAGGATCAACGGATATACTCGTACAGGAAAAGAAAACAGGAATTATGAAGAAAGATCGTAAGCAAAAAGATGAAACCGTTTCTCTCCGCTTCAAAGCAGAAGAGCAGCTGAAGAAGCAGTACGCGGCAAAAAAGGCATCTGTTTCCGGCTCCGTGGAAACCAGGCCTACAGAAGCTGACATACTGAAACTTCTGCATGAACTTGAGGTTTACCAGATAGAGCTGGAAATGCAGAACGAGGAACTCCGGCGGATAAGGGATATTGCAACCCATTCGGCCGTTGAGTACGCTAAATTGTATGAAGAAATATATGATTTTTCACCTTCGGGTTACTTTACGCTAAGCAGTGAAGGATTAATCTGTGAACTGAACCTGAGCGGCGCCCGGATGCTGGGGATGGAACGAGACAACATGGTCAATGAAAATTTCAGGCAATTTGTCTTCAAGGATTCGCTACCGGCCTTCAATGACTTTTTGCGCGAAACTACAGAAAACAATACCAGGCAATCGTGTACACTGAAGCTGAACATCCCGGGTAAGGCCGTCTCTTTTGCCCGCCTTGAGGGAATAGTTACCGAAGCCAAACAGAAATGCCTGGTAACCCTGATGGATTTCACGGAACAACAAATCAATGAGGAAGCTTTACGCGAAAGCGAATTTTTCTTCAGGGAGTCGCAACGGGCTGCATTTATTGGTTCATATAAGACTGATTTCACTACAGGTTTCTGGGAATCGTCCGAAGTCCTTGACCAGATTTTCGGGATTGATAAAAGTTACAACAGGAGCGTCCGGGGCTGGCTCGACATCACACATCCTGATGACAGGGATATGATGGACCGGTACCTGAGAGACGAAGTTATATCCAAACGCCGGCCGTTCAATAAGGAATACAGAATCATCCGCAAATCCGATGGCGATATTCGGTGGGTTCATGGAAGAGGTGAGGTAGAATTCAACAAGGTTGGGACCGTCGTTTCATTGATCGGCACTATACAGGATATTACCGATCGCAAGCAGGCTGATGAGAAGCTTAAAGAGAGTGAAGCACAGTTCAGGAATTTTTTTGAAAATGCTGCTGACGCAATATTTATCGCAGAAATTGACTCAAAAATCATTATTGATGCTAACCAGGCTGCCTCGCGCCTGATGCAATTGCCACACGAAAAAATTGTGGGTCTCCATCAACTACAACTTCACCCGCCAAGCCACTCCAGGCAAAGTGAAGATTCTTTTTTACGCCATGAGCAGGAAACAAAGCATTCTTTTTCAACGCCTGTTGAGGACACTGTGCTTTGTCCTGATGGTTCCGAAGTGCCCGTTGAAGTATTGGCCTCCATGGTCACGATTAAGGGAAAATCATGCCTTATAGGAACATTCCGCGACATTACGGAACGCAAACTCATGGAAGACCGCATTCGTGAATCGGAAAACTATTACCGTACCCTGCTCGATACATTGCCTGATGCAATCGTAATTGCTGATGCCGGAGGTCACATTCAGTTTGCTTCCCAACGGGCTTTTGAACTGTTCGGAGTATCGTCCGACCAGGTTGTAACACAATCGTCAATTTTTACCTGGCTTTCTGATGAAAACAGGGAGGCCGCCCGCAGCCGCTTTACATCCATGCTTTCGGGCGAGAATTATCCTTTCCCTTCTGAATACAAAACCCTTAAAAAAGATGGCAGCACCACATCAATCGAAATCCATGGTTCCTGCATGTTGGATGCTGCAAAGCAAGTCACTGGATTGATGATGGTTTGCCGCGACATCAGTGCGCGGAAACTGGGAGAAGAAGCCTTGCGAAAAAGCGAGGAACGCTACCGGAACCTGGTTGAGTTATCTCCTACCGGCATCGCTATTTACCAGGAAGGGCAGTTCGTTTATGTGAACCCTGCCGCAATTTCAATAATCGGCGCTGAAAATCCGAAAGAACTCATTGGGAAACCGGTTCTGTCAATCGTTCATCCCGAATCCCGTCGTGAAGTCATAAAAAGGATGAGTCTGGTTGCCACGGGGATTTCAGTGCCTGCCATGGAAGAAAAACTGATCCGGCTCGATGGAAGCATTTTTGATGCAGAAGTTGTTGCCCTAAGCACTACCTATAATGACAAACCCGCCGGCCAGGTTCTCGTCAGGGATATTACCGAGAATAAACGGGCCGAAGAAGCCCTGAAGGAGTCCCAGCTTAAATACCAGATCGTTGCCGATAACACCTACGATTGGGAATTCTGGCAGGCTCCCGACGGAAAGTATCTCTATCATTCACCTTCATGCAAACGGATTACCGGATACGAGGCTGATGTTTTCCTGACAGTGCCTAAGAAATTTCTCAGTATTATTCATCCTGAAGACCTGGATATATATATCCGGCATCATCATATCGCAGAAACTGAATCAAAACGGACAAATCTTGAATTCAGAATCATCGCTGCGGATGGTTCAACCCGTTGGATAGGCCATCTTTGCCAGCCGATATACGATGCCGGAGGTTCGTTTCTGGGTACACGCGGCAGCAACCGCGACATTACTGACCGCAAGCAGGCTGAAGAACACTTAAAGGAAAGTGAAGAACGCTGGCGAAAAATCATCGATACCTCTCCCGACGGAATAGCCATTTCAACATTTGATGGAAGGATTCTAACGGTTTCACCTGCTGCCGTTTTGATGTGGGGATACGATTCCCGTGCTGAACTGACCAATCACGCTATTTTTGAGTTCATTGATCAATCCTATCATGCGAAGGCAATCAAGCTGATTGATTTGATGTTGTCGGGCACCTATACCGGTCCGGCTGAATACCTGATGGTAAAGAAAGATCAGTCCCGCTTTTATGCCGAAGCAAACGCCGAAATAATCAGGGATGCCGGTGGCGAGCCTAAAAGTATACTGTTTGTTCTGCGCGACATTACCGAGCGTAAACAGGCTGAGGAAGAGATCAATAAACTCAATGAAGAACTCGAAAAACGGGTTTTTGAAAGGACGAAACAGCTCGAAGCTGTAAACCAGGAACTGGAAGCATTCAGCTACTCTGTTTCACACGACCTTCGAACACCACTCAGGGCGCTGGATGGCTTTGCAAATATCCTGTTGCAGGATTATTCCCCATTCCTCGATACTGAAGGAAAACGCCTGCTTGGGATTATTATCGGCAACGCAAATAAAATGGGATATCTTATTGATGATCTTCTTTCTTTTTCACGCCTGAACCGGCGGGAAATAAAGTTCGATAAAATTGACATGTATAGTATGGTAAATTCTGTTTACCAGGAAATTGTGCCGGAATCAGAACGGGAAAAGATCAGTTTCCATTTACAAAACATCCCCGAAACCTATGGCGATCCTGCAATGATACGGCAGGTGTGGCTGAATTTAATCGGAAATGCAGTAAAGTATTCCTCAAAGAAATCAAACCGAATCATCGAAGTAGGTAATGCTACAGAAGGCTCCAAAACTATCTACTTTGTGAAAGACAACGGGGCAGGCTTTGATATGGCTCATTCCGTCAAATTGTTTGGCGTATTCCAGCGCCTGCACACCACCAAAGATTTTGAAGGAACAGGTATAGGACTTGCCATCGTCCAGAGGATTGTTACCCGGCATCAGGGCAGGGTGTGGGCCGAAGGAAAAGTGAACGAAGGGGCGACTTTCTACTTTATCCTGGATGGAAAGGAGGAATCATAGGGAAAAGGGACAGTTGAAAAGAGACAAGTGAAAAGTGAAAAGGGAAAAGGGACTGGGGAAAAGGGGCTGGGGAAAAGGGCAATTGGAACCCGGAACCCGAACTCCACACAAGCGGTTTTAAAATAAGAACAGCCCTTTTAACTCTGCGAAACACTGCGGCTAACTCTGCGAAACTCTGCGAGAACCCTCTTATACTCAAGGGAAACTCTGTGTAAATTTACATGAACCTTTTTATTCATTTATGATAACTGCCAGGAAACAAAATCGGCTACCTGAATAAAGGTTGAAATTTTCACTTGATCCGGGTCGTTTAACATCATTTATCATATTCACGAATGGTTACTTTCACAAAGCTTTGGGATGATCAGCTACCTCTAAATCAGAACTAATCGGAATCGTTGCCATAACGTTAATGGAGCAATGCCATGACTATAGAACGGAAAAAAACGCCTGAAACCGCGTCACTGCGGCAAAATGCTGAGGAGCATTTAAGGAAGAAGAAACCGGTAAAAGCATCTCCGCTGACCTCCTTCAATGAGCAAAACCGGGCTGAAACCGGCCGGACTGAAGCCGCCACCTTGAAACTTCTTCATGAACTGGAAGTACACCAGGTGGAACTTGAAATGCAGAACGAAGAACTTAAACTGGCAGTCGAAAAAGCAGCCACAGCCACAGCGCTTAATGATTTCGCCCCGGCAGGTTATTTTACACTTACGCCCGACGGAGTAATCTGTCAACTTAATCTTGAGGGTGCACGGTTATTGGGAAAGGAACGTTCCTGGTTGGTAAAAAGAAATTTCTACGATTTTATCCCCCGTGATGCCCAACCGGTTTTTAATGCTTTTTTACAGAAATTAGTTGAAACCAACACCAAGCAAACCTGCGATCTGCGGCTGATTCACCAGGGAAAGCCATCTTTTATTGTTCACATCCAGGGTATTTTATCCCAGGATAAACAACAATGCCTGATAACACTGCTTGATATCTCCGAAAGGATAACTGCTGAAACGCTTTTAAAGGAGTCGGAACAAAAGATATTAAAGAGAAATGAAGAGATAAATTCATTACTGGAGTGCATATCCGACAGTTTTATCATGCTGGATAAAGACCTTAACTACCTGTATTTAAATAAAAAAGCGGCCGATCCCATCGGGATCCCACGCAAACAGCTTATAGGCAAAAATATCCTTGATATAAACCCTGAATTCATCAACCTGTTTATTTACCAGGACCTTAAAAAGGCCTATGAAAACCAGGAATACGTCCACAATGAGCTCTATTACCCTGCTCCACATAAACTATGGTACGAAAATCATATTTATCCTTCACCCGATGGTTTTATTTTACTGGGCCGTGATATCACTGAAAGGAAAAAATTAAGCAGCGAGCGTAAACAGGCTGAACAGGCACTCAACGAGAGCGAGGAGAAATTCTCATCATCCTTCGACTATGCTGTAATTGGAATGGCATTGCTTTCGCCTCAGTGGCAATGGCTAAGGGTCAACCAGGCCTTGTGCGACCTCCTGGGTTATTCCGCCGAAGAATTGCTCACCAAAACCATCCATGAGGTGACTCATTCCGATGACCTGGTTGCCGACCATAAAGAGGTTAACCT
>JANXXZ010000118.1 GCA_025350385.1 Bacteroidales bacterium | reverse complement strand
CTTCTGTTTCGAGTAAGGGATGAAGAAGACCAGCTTCTTCAATCATCACTTTCTGGGCATCGAAATTGCCCCCGTCAACAAAAACATTTTCGGGAGAATAGATCACAGCTACACCGGCATCGCTTCCCAGCCAAAGCTGCCCGTTTTTATCCACTGCAAAGCTCGCAATACTATTCCCCGGAAGGCTTCCATTTCCTGTTGAATTTGTAAGTTTACGCACTTTGTCGTCGCTTATATCATCCAGGGTATTATTATCGTTGAATACAAACAACGACAGGTCACGCATCTGCATCCATTTCTGCCCCGAATTATCCACTACGATTCCACCAACATCAACACCAGTGCCTCCTGTTCCAAGGTTGTACGATTTCCACTCGCCTGTTCTTTTTCGAACTGAAAGGATATTTGAAGCGGAAGAGTTGGTTATCCAAAGATTCTGGTCGGCATCAAAAGCCATCCCTCCGATGAGCACCTGGTCGTCAGCGCTTATTGAAGGTTGTAAAGAACTGTTGTCAGGAATGTAGGAGTTTATCAGTTGCCCGTCTTCCATCTCAAAGAGTCCGGTCCCCCAACTGGCCGCAAAGGCATGGCGTCCCTTTTGCGGATCGGCTGCGACACAGAGCATATCATACTTGTTTTTTAAAAAAGGCGTAACAGCACCTGTATAGGAAGTCCACTTCTCATTAATAAATGAATAGAACTGAGCCTGGTTGTAAAGGTTACCAAAGTTTGGCTTTCGTCCTCCGGCAACAGCCCATAAACTCGTTCCGCTCACATCCATTCCGGCCACCTGCGAGGAGGACGGACCATTGATTAAAAACTGCTCCCCGGTTCCCGTATTATCAATCTTCCATAAACCCTGATCATTATCGGCGATCCACAGGGCTTTGGAAGCATCAAATAACGCATCATTCGGGCGAATGGAGCCAGGATTATACGAATAATAACTTCCGTCAGACGTACCATCCGCTTTAAAAAGTTCAACAGTCAGGTAATTGCAGATTAACAGGCGGTTATTTGATACCTTTAAACTTGTACGGGTTGAATGATTAAGCGGGTTAAAGTAATTCCACTGGTTTCCATCATGAACAAACAAGGTATCATGATCAAATGTGGGGCTGGAAAAATTGGCATATACTTTTCCTCCGAATGCTGCAATCTGGTTGAATTTACCATCGGGTGAAGATAATCCTGTTTCTTTATGCCAATTGATATAGAAGGCAAGGTTTGAATCAGCAGCTGCTGAATAAATTCCTTTTTCGGTGGCTGCATAAAACCTGTTAGCCGAAGTATCAAACGCAAGCGATAAAACGTTAATCTGGGTTCCAAGCGGACCAATATAATACGTATCATGTATTTCCTGCTTCGCAATATCAAGAACCACAACACCAAATCCGCAGGATAAATAAACATATTTATCAATTAGAAGAATGTTATTTATGGACTTATTGCCCAGAATCTGTTTGCGCTTTATGTCAGGGACATTAATTACCTGGTCTCCTTTAACCAGGTCAATGTTCGTATTTGAATAAGCAATTATGAGCGTACTGTATGCTTCGCTGTATGATATAGCACTTAAACCTACATCTGATAATCCATTGACCTTATTTTTCCTGCCAAGGCTATTATCGGATTTGTCATAATAAAAAATACTGTTCCGGGTAGCAGAATATATCCTTTGGCCTCCTATAGTAACAGCAATGCACTGATTATAAGGAAGATGATCACGCCACTGGCCAATTCCAAGGTTCTGAGCCGTAAGCACAAATGAGCTTAATACAAAAAAGACTGATATAAGGTATATCCTGGTCAATTGCATGCGATATTGGTTTATAGAAAGTTCTGGCATAATAACTTAAATAGCAGAGGTTTTATTGTTGGAAAACAGCATTCCTGAAATGAAAGATGCTTGCAGAAACAATAATCTTCAAAGTTTATGCACACTTACTTTATAGGTTTCGCCTGAAAGGGCCGTTTTCCATACTTTCTGGTAGTTTTTCCATGTCCAGTCAGGACCATACCAGCAAGGATCCCAGGTATAAATCATAGCCATACGGATATTGCTGAATCCAAGGAAAACGATCAAAGCTATTATTAACGCTTTAGCGGCATACCTTCGCTTGGTCCATATTTTCTGAAGCACAAAGGCCACAGGGAAAGCCATCAGGCCATAATACTCCACGAGACTTCGGTAACCGAAGCCACAGTCGAAGGAATAACACCACCAGCTGGCATTCAGGTAAAGAATAAGCAGGAACGAAATTATTATTGCCCAGGTATTCACATGCTTCTTAATTACCATCCATACAAGTCCGATCATACTAAGAATCATAACAGGAGAATAAATCAACCAACCTGATGTGCTACCAAAAAGCACCTGGAAAACTTTTGGGTTTTTCCAGTAGATAAACGACTCATTAGCTTTGTATGAATATTGATAGGAATACACGAACCATTTCCCCGTTGTGAGATGCCAGTAAGCCATCTGGGGTAAAAATACCAGCATTGAAATAACCAGGATCAGTATCATATACTTCCGGTTCTTAAAAAAGAAAAAGATCCTGTTCCTGAAATCAGACAGGCTTGTGACATTAAACAACAGAAGGTAAAGAGCGATCACCGCGTTAGTAGGCCGCACAAGAACTGCAATAGCTAAAGGAAGTCCGATAAGGATTGTATTTACAAAATTCGGTTTTTTAATAAATTCAGGTACTTTGAAAATAAACAGCATAATAAGGAAAAAGGAATATACATGCGACATGGCTGACTCAGCAAGGGTATAATAGGTCAGGTTGGTGGCATAAAAAACCGAAATCACAACCAACCATGAAACTATAGTGCTAAACTGCTTCCGGAGCATATAAAAAAGCAGTAATAATCCTGTAAAAGCATAAAACAATGCCCCTAAAGAGATAAAAAAACCATGAACTGCTGTGTACCCTGTTGCCTTCTGACCTGTCAGGTATAAATAGCAATCGGCAATACCATAAAAGGGAGCCTGCAGGTATGCGACTCCGCAGGTGTACTTGTTGAAAAGCATTCCGTTTGGCAGGGTGTAAGCATATTTTTGGGCATGAGCCAGGTCGTGGTGAATAAAAAAGGCAGGCAGGTATTGGAAATAACCTAGTCCGTCGGAAGTCAATATGTTTTTATATCCGCTCTCACAATAGTATCTATTAGTGAGGTGGATACCAGCTGAAAAAAAAACCAGCGCAGCAAGCAGAACAGTCAAAAGTTTGGCATTCCTTGTGAACCATTTTGCAAGCTTCGACTTTGATTCGTCTGTTTGCCCGGTATTCCGTTGGAACAAACCATATTTAAAGATGCAATACATCGCCCTGAAACCATCCTTCCACCCGATTTTCTTTCCTTCCTCATAGGTTCGGCCATAGTATGAAATACCCACTTCATAAATCCGGATTCCTTTGATGCGGGCAATTTTTTGAGTTACCTCGGGTTCAAATCCAAAACGGTTTTCTTTCAGCGGTATATTCCTGATCACCTCACCTCTGAATAACTTGTAACAGGTTTCCATATCCGAAAGGTTCAGGTTCGAGAAAGCATTACTCAGAAAAGTCAGGAACCTGTTGCCAATAGTATGCCAGAAAAACAGGATCCGATGAGGTTCGCCGCCTGCAAAACGCGAACCATATACCACATCGGCTGAACCCTGGAGTATAGGTTTCAGCAGCAGGTTGTATTCCTGCGGATCATACTCAAGATCGGCATCCTGAATAATGATATATTCCCCTGATGCTTCATGGATGCCGGTATGTATTGCAGCCCCTTTACCCTTATTTATCTCGTGACGGTGATACTTAATCTCAAGAGAAGGGTTTTGTGATTTGTATCGGATAATAGCTTCACCGGTGTTGTCCGTCGAGCAATCATTTACAATAATAATTTCTTTCTTTATACCATCCGTGAGTTCTACGGCCTTAACACGGTCAAGAATAAGATGAATGGTTTTACCTTCGTTATACGCAGGGATTACTATAGAAAGAGTTGGCATAAGTCAGTTTTTGAATTACAATATTACGATATTTTCGAGGCCTGAAGAAATGGGCTGGCATAGCAATCTGTGCAGGTACAATTTTGAAGGATATTTCTTTTACAGTTAGTTTCCTGTTTTTTTAAGTTAGTGGGGGCTCCGATATGCCCATTGAGAGGTTAATCTGTTTAAAATTATAGTAATATCCATAGAAGTAGATTATTATTTGAGA
>JANXXZ010000092.1 GCA_025350385.1 Bacteroidales bacterium | reverse complement strand
AAATCAGCCAACGCCCATGAACAGGCAGCATTATACCGGTGGTTTGCCGTTATTTTAGCATTAGCTGCTTTAAATGCTTCCGAAAATTCAAAAGCAGAGTTTTTATAGTCTTTCACCTGGTAAAGGGAGTCAGCTTTCCTGATAAGAGCATCATATGTACGGGGAATATTCTGTGCCGATATACATGTAGCGAAAAGCAAAAAGCTGAAAAATAATGGGGTTGATTTCATGGGTATTTCATCAATAAGGTTTAGTGCACCTGATGCAAACGATTAGCTAGCCGGGATAGATTGAGTATCTAAAATACAACATTGAATTGATTTCAAATTTAAGAAAAAAAAATACACACTCTGCAATAATTGCATTATTAAATTGCCACGCTGGCTAAGTCAACAAAATGCTGTTTAATACCCCTACCTTTTTCCCTTATCTGGCCATCGATCCCTCATTTCTTCGCTCTTCGTTCCTCGCCCCTCGCCTCCTCTCAAAACCCTCCCGTGCCAAAATGTCAGCCCCCAACCCATGGCACAGCCTTTGATTCATGGGATGCCATAACCAAAAGAATAAACCTATGCAGACTGGAAAAATCAACGTTCAAACTGAGAACATTTTCCCCATTATTAAGAAATTCCTCTATTCCGATCACGAAATTTTCCTGCGCGAACTGGTGTCGAACGCGGTGGATGCCACCACCAAGCTTAAAACGCTTTCGTCGCTTGATAAATACAAAGAGGAACTTGGCGACCTTACCATCGAAATTGAACTGGATAAAAAGAAAAAGACCCTTACTTTTATTGATAAGGGTATAGGAATGACCGCCGAAGAGGTTGAGCAGTTCATTAACCAGATAGCTTTTTCGGGAGCAGAAGCCTTCCTTAAAAAATATAAAGGCAAGAGCGAAGACGAACAGAGCGGCCTGATCGGCCATTTTGGCCTTGGTTTTTACTCCTCTTTCATGGTGTCGGACAGGGTGGAGATTCGTTCAAAAACGTATAAAAAAGGATCCGGAAGCAAAGCTGTACACTGGGAATGCGACGGTTCGCCCGATTATACTCTCGATGACTGCGACAAAACCACCCGCGGTACTGAAATAGTTCTCCATATCTCAGATGAGTCTTCCGAATTCCTGGAAGAACAGCGGATCGTGGACCTGCTCCACAAGTACTGCAAGTTCCTGCCGGTTCCGATCCGATTTGGTAATGAGAAAACCTGGGAAAAATCAGAAACTGAAAAAGACGACAAGGGGGAACCAAAAAGTGTTGAAGTTGAAAAGCCCCGCATCATCAACAATACGAACCCGCTCTGGAAGCAGAAACCAGTCGACCTGAAAGAAGAGGACTATAAGAACTTCTACCGCGAACTCTATCCAATGTCCTTTGATGAGCCGCTTTTCAGCATTCACCTCAACGTGGATTACCCGTTCAATCTCACAGGGATCCTTTATTTCCCGAAACTCAAGAAGAACTACGAAGTTCAGCGCGACAAAATCCAACTCTACTGCAACCAGGTATTTGTAACTGATTCGGTAGAAGGTATTGTGCCTGACTTCCTCACGATGCTGCATGGCGTGCTCGATTCGCCTGATATCCCGCTGAATGTTTCACGCTCCTACCTGCAAAGTGACCAGAATGTGAAAAAGATTTCGGGTCATATTATGAAAAAGGTAGCCGATAAGCTGGAAGAACTCTTCAAGAATAACCGCGGGGAATTCGAAAGCAAATGGGATGATATACGAATGTTTATTGAGTATGGTATGATTTCGGAGGCCAAGTTCTACGAACGTGGAGAGAAATTCTGCCTGCTGAAAAACACGGAGAACAAGTATTTTACCTTCGACGAATATCGCAATCATACCAAAGCTGCACAGACCGATAAAGACAAAAACCTGGTTTATCTATACACCAGCAATACCGAGGAACAGTTCGGCTATATTGCTACAGCCCGTGACCGCGGATATGATGTACTGGTGATGGATGGTCCTATCGACAACCATTTTGTTAATGCCATTGAACAGAAACTCGAGAAAACACAGTTTGCAAGGGTAGATGCCGATGTAATTGACAAAATTATAAAGCATGAAGACGCCATAGCTCCTCTGATAACCGAAGAACAACAAAAGCAACTCATCCCCGTTTTTGAAAAGAGTATTGACAAAACCCGTTTCCACGTGGTATTTGAAAGCCTCGGGGTAAATGACCTGCCGGTATTGATCACCCAGCCGGAATTCATGCGCAGAATGAAAGATATGTCAGCAATGGGAGGTGGTTACAGCTTCATGGGCAATATGCCTGATAGCTATAACCTGGTAATCAACAGCAACCACAAACTCATCAGCCAGGTACTGGAATTAAAAGATGAAGCGGAGCAGGAAACCCTCAGCAAGCAGTTGATTGACCTTGCGCTTCTGTCACAAAATCTGTTAAAGGGAGAAGCGCTTGCCGGTTTCATCAAACGGAGTGTTGACATTATCGGCTAAGTTCTAATTATATCAGCAAAATGATTATATTTGCCTCATGAAAACAAAAGCCGAGATTAAGCAGCAGTTTCAAGAATTACCAGGAGTAATTCAAGAGCAACTATTGGATGAGTTATTACAAGACTTTGAGACTCGTGGACAGATATTAGAAAATGTAACTCAAGAACGTGAGAAGAGTAGCAAAAGGAAAGACTGTCCTCACTGTTCGAGTGCAAGTGTTTACAAAAGAGGAAAGCAGCATGGTGTTCAGATGTATAAATGTCGCAGTTGCTCCAAATGGTTCAGTGAAACAACAGGTACACCCCTATGGGATATAAAACTCAAGCAAAAGTGGCAGGGGTATCTACGTTGCATGGAGCAAGGTATGTCGATAAAGAAAACGGCAAAAGAGTTAGGAATTAGCATACAGACATCTTTTGATTGGAGGCATAAGGTATTAAGCTCCTTGTCAGGTTTTACACCCGAATCTCTGTCTGATGTAGTTGAGTGTGATGAATTGGAATTAGCTCTGAGCAATAAAGGGTCCAGAAACCTGGAGCGAAAAGCCAGAAAGAGAGGTAGTGATTTCAAACGAAATGATGATTCTGAAAAACCAACAGTGGTGCAAATAGTTACTGCTGTTCAAAGAAACGGAGAAAAATATCTGAAGGCAGTAGAATCAAAGCGATTGAGTGCTGAAGAAATAACCAAAGCCCTTGATGGCAGAATAGCTGACAAGACTACCTTGATTACGGACAAGCACCCTTCCTACAAATTATTTGCAAGAAAAAACCCTGCATTAAAACACCGGTCAGTATTAGGCAAAGAGCATGTGAATAAAAACGACAAGAATATTCATCTGCAACATGTAAACAACACCCATTCGCAGCTTAGAACATTCTTATCTCCATTTAATGGAGTAAGTTCAAAGTACCTACAAAATTACCTTAATTGGTTTGCCTATGCCGGGAAACTATCAGGAACTAAAACAACCATCAAGATGTGGCTGATAAACATATTGGCATCAGCCCAGGCTTATGAGTTGTTCAGACTTTTTAAGGAAAATGCTGTAAATATTAGAACTTAGCC
>JANXXZ010000061.1 GCA_025350385.1 Bacteroidales bacterium | reverse complement strand
CCGAACAGAACCCGGTTCATGTCTACAGTTCAGCCGGGTCTTACAACGTGAATTTATATATCCGGAATGAGATCCAAAGTTGGGATACGGTGAGTAATGTGGTCACTGTGATTGACAATACAGGATTTCTGGAACTCCTGTCAGGAAATATCCGGATTTACCCGGTTCCGGCAAGAGAAGAAGTTACCATTGAATCAACCTATTCTTTGATCAAATCAGGTATAAAGGTTTACAGCGCTTCCGGCAATGAGATGCAGGTTTCAGTAACGAATAACGGAAACCATTATACAATTGATGTAAAAAAATGGATACCTGGAGTTTATCTTGTAAAGATTCTTTCGCAGGGGAAGATCCTGTTCAGGAAGCTGGTTGTTTATTAGAATTATCGATAAAACAACTACTTTGTTCAGAGTACGAAGCTTTTTTCATTGTGTCTTTGCTCATACTAGTTCTGAGTGCCTTTCCACACAATTATTCAACTTTGGGCAGGGATTTAGTGCAACAGAGGATTGTACGCCCTGCTTTTCCCATGCAATTTGACAGCCCGTCTCCCGACGCCATGTTTCAATATGGGTGACGGGAGGACAGAATCTAATTTCTACCGCAGGGAATTTATTTTCTTGCGCAGGAAATTATATTTTCTTGCGCAGGAAATTTATTTTCTACAGCAGGAAAATTTATCCCGGAAAAAGGAGGACAGAAATCCGTTCCGGAACAGGTTATAATAAGCAGATATTGTTAAGAATTTTACACCAGATATAATCTAAAATGGCAGGGTATAATACAGGGAGAAGAATGGAACGTTGATGCCACTGAAAATGAGGTTTACCCGGATTTTACCTTTCAGGATGAATGGTAAATAAGGTCGTTCCGCGAATCATTCAACATATATGATTTCGCTTAATTCAATACATCAATAAAGATTGCGGCATAAATAAAACGGTGTAAAGTGGTCAAGTTAGTCGGCATATACACCGATGCACCTCTTTCTTTTGCTGTAGCTTGTTCTCACTGCAAAAAACATTTGAAAAATCCAATTTCAGCCGATGATGATTAGCCATCCTTCAGGATGGATAAAGTACAGGCTCATATCAATTTACTTTTATAAAAATTCCGGCTTATACAGGTGAAAGATGGTAAAGGAAGTCGGCCTATCCTCAGCATCCTTACTTCACAATACTTTCAATCGATTCAGGTTTTTTTAGATGAAGGTTGACTATATTAATCAGGCGCCCAATTCATATAAAACGGATTCTTTGCCAGCACCGTCCGATTTTGATTAATGTGAAAACGACTTTACGAAATCAAATTAAACATAATCTGGATTTTCTCTTACAAGGCTTTCTTTATTGAATCACTAATTTTTTGGTTTCAATTCCTTCAATTGTCTGGATTTTAACAAGGTATGTACCTTTTGCCAGATTGCTAATATCTATTTGGATAGAGTTTTGATTCTGTAACTTTTTCTGCTTCAATTGTTTTCCATTCAAATCGTAAATTCCAATGATAATTCTGCCTGATACATTATCGTTATAAGAACATGTTATTGATTTGCCAGCCGGATTGGGATATATATTGAATTTTGGAAGGATGGAATTAGTTTCGACAATTGAAACTATTCCTCCTCCATTGGTTGTTTTTAAAATCGTGCCAAAGTTTCCAAAAATAAAACCGGTGTCTTCATCTGTAAAGAATATAGAATAAAGACTGTGTGAAGTAACCGAGGTGATTCGTACCCAGTTGATTCCACCATCAGTTGTCTTCAATATAAGTCCATTATCTCCGACAATAAAACCAGTGTTGCTATTTAAAAAATAGACTGATTCCAGTTCATCAGAAGTGCCTGAAGTCTGTGAAGTCCAGTTAATGCCTCCATCAGTGGTTTTCAATATTATACCATTGCTACCCACTGCATACCCTGTTTCTGTTCCGAGCTGAGGTACAAAATAAATTGAATTAAACCAGTCGTCACCTCCTGAGTGAACAACTGTCCAGTTAGTCCCGGCATCAGTTGTTTTTAATATATAACCCAGACAGCCAGCAGTATAACCGGTATCCGCACTGGCAAAACTAACTGTGTAAAGTCGTGCTATTGCAGGCGAATTCATTCGTAACCATTCAGTTCCGCCATCAGTCGTTTTTAGGATTAAACCATTAAACATTTCATCAGCGCCAACTGCAAAAGCAGTATTTGACCCACCTTGGGGTGCTGAAAATACTGAAGATAAATAGGTATAAGGTTTAGTTCTGATAGTCCAGTCAGCGCCGCCGTTTGTTGTTTTGAGTATGGTGCCAGAACTCCCTACAATATATCCGGTGTCAGCATTAACAAAACATACCGAATTAAGGTTATTGTTTGTTATTTTTGGAAGCGCTACCCAGCTAGATCCCCCATCAATGGTTTTAAGCATTGTACCTTGCCAGCCGCAAGTATACCCGGTATTTTTTGCCTGAATAATACTGGAAGAAACTAATCGCTTGCGGGTCGGACTGCTCTGGGTTGTCCAGGTAATTCCACCGTCAGTTGTTTTATAAATCCTACCATAATCATAAACAGCAAATCCGGTATTAGCGTCAGGAAAATTCAGGGAAGTATATGCTGATCCTTTGCCAGTACTTGAAACTGTCCAGTTAATTCCACCATCGGAAGTCTTAAAGATTACACTATACTCATCAGCAACATAGCCTATATTGGTTCCTGTAAAATAAGCTGATAACAAAGATCGGTCAAGAATCACCTGACTATACAGTATTGTCCAGTCGACACCACCGTTTGTTGATTTAAGTATTGTACCATTCGTTCCTACCACATAACCAGTGTCACTGTCAGGGAAATAAACAGAATTCAATGTTTCTGATGTAATCGGATTTTGTACAATCCAGTTAGTCCCACCATCATCGGTTATTAAAATTGTCCCATAGTTACCTACTATGCAGCCATTTTCATTTGAAGTAAAAAAAACCGAGTTTAATGAATTTGCTGTTCCCGTTGCCACACTTATCCAACTTGTTCCGCCATCGGATGTTTTCAATAGAGTTCCATTATCCCCTACAGCATATCCTTCACTTGGGTTAATAAAACAGACTGAAAACAGGTCTTTATTTGTTCCAGATTCCTGTAATGACCAGATTGTTCCTCCATCATTAGTTTTAAGAATAGTACCCTTATTGCCAACAGCATAAACTGTTTCAGAGTCAATGAAACAAACTGATTTTAAATCATTAATTGTTCCTGAAGGCAGTATTGACCAGGTTAAGCCTAAATCAACAGTTTTTATTATAGTTCCGTAATCGCCTACAGCATAACCACTGGATGTGTCATGAAAACATATGCTTTTCAGATTATTCCCTTGGGGTAGAGGGTTTTGCCATGTCCATTGGGCAAATGAAAAAGAGCAACTAAAAACAAAAATAATTGAAATGTTGATTTTTTTCATTTTCTAGAGTTTTATTGTTTAACAAAAACGTTCGAAAATATTCTTAAGTTTTCATTCGATAGTAAACCCTTTCGCAAAATATTTAAATGATTGTATCAACGTATTTAGATAAAAGATTCTTACAAATTTAATTCTTTTTTTCCTAAGACTGAAAAGTTATATTGGATAAACCGACAACCTTGACCATCATACACCATTTAAATCGGTCACAATCTATGTGAACATAAATTCTTTTCAGCCTGTGGATAAGCCGAACACCTTCCTCACCCTAATTATTCTATTCCTATTAACAGTCACTTTTGCTAAACAAACTATATGGATATTTTAATTGTCGTTTTGCTCTGCCATTCTTGGTTTGCCTCTTATGATCACCCTACAGTATCATTTAAGGCAAGCACATGATATATCTCTAAGACAAGGTCTTAATCCTACTTAAAACAATACCGTAAATCTACATGTCTGTAATACTCTCATATCATAACATACTTACAAACCAGACTCACTTCTGATTATTTTGTAATTTTCAAATCGCCAAGGATTTGATTATATTTACTGTAAGCTTCCCCGACATTCGGCCATTTAAAATTAGAGGAATAATTAAAACCGTTAATTTTAAACAGCCAAATTCTTATGAAAAAGACACCATTTACCGAGACACAAATTGTTGCTATACTGAAGAAGCAGGAAGCAGGAATGAAGACATCAGATATCTTTAGTGATCATGATATCAGTGTAATTAAAAACTAACTTATTTTTGTTCAAACATAAGGAGATTAACGGCCAAACCGGTATATATGAAATATGAACGCAATACGCGTATAGCCAGATGTATGGCAGAATTAGTGAAACCCAATACGACAGATGAACAGACTTGACAGACTAACAAGCATTCTCATACAACTTCAATCGAAACGACTGACCACTGCCCGTGAAATAGCTAACCGGTTTGAAGTTACAAACCGGACCATTTACCGAGATATTCAGACATTAAGGCTTGCTGGTGTTCCAATTGGCGAAGAAGAAGGAAAGGGTTATTTCCTGGTTGAAGGTTACCGGTTGCCACCTGTAATGTTCACCATGGAAGAAGCAAGAGCGTTGGTAACAACCAGTAAAATCTTAAACTACCATACCGAGGATTCTCTTAAACAAAATTACGAATCGGCACTTTTTAAAAATAAAAGCAGTTTTATCGCTCAACGACAAAGACAAACTGGAATTTTTAAATTCAAGAATCGGATTTCATAAGCCCTGGACACCGGCAAGTTTGTATCTGGACAGTATCCAGCATGCTATTACCGAAAGCGAAAAACTGAAAATCCACTATCAGTCAAGAGACGAAGAGCAAATCACCGAACGGATCATCCAACCTTATGCAGTTTATTTCAGTGGCGCTGTCTGGACAACTATTGCCTTTTGTGAGTTACGACACGAAATAAGAGAGTTCCGCCTTGACAGAATAAAAGAGCTCAAAATCCAGCAAACTCATTTCAACCCCGACAAGACTTTCAGCATTGAACACTATTTGGATGAACGTTCAAAAAGATTATTTTAAACCCCTGACAATGGGCTGTCCTATGTGCCTTTTATCTTTGCTTCAAATTCAAACAAAAATGAAACAAGCAATTTTATTAATCGTCATTGCTTCACTTTCAGGAAGTATAAGCAAGGCACAAGCACAAGAAAGAATGACAGCAAAACAAATCACACTCAGAGACAAACAGGTTGAAATCAATTATTTTCAACAAGGACAAGGCGACACAACCCTAC
>JANXXZ010000042.1 GCA_025350385.1 Bacteroidales bacterium | reverse complement strand
GCGTGATTCAGGATATACCGGTAATCTGATTCGCTGATGGTAGGGTATACCGGAACATGGATAGCACCGGCCTGCAAAATCCCCATATCCGCAAAGTTCCATTCGGGGCGACTCCCTGCGATAGTTGCCACGGTATCGCCTTTCCCGATTCCAAGAGCCATCAGGCCATAACTGATTTGGGAGGATATGTTGATATAATCATCGATGGAATATTTTGTCCAGGTGTCATTTTCCTTCCCGGCCAGCAAATCATCTTTTAGGATAAAAGTTTCTTTTATATGCGGAAGCAGGTCGAAGAGACGGGTCACCTTTGTCATTTTTATGGCTTTTTAAGAATTGGTTGACAAAATGAAAAATATACCGGTTGCAATAGTGAAAATTATTCAGTGCTTTTCGGTACTAACAGAGTACTTTATGCAAATAGCCCGGACTAGCCTGGGCCGTCGGCATGATCACAAGATCATTTACATTAACATGGGCAGGTAATCCTGCCACCCAGATAACGGCTTCGGCGATATCCTCAGCCTGGAGCGGAATATAGCCTTTATATACATTATCAGCAGCTTGTTTATCACCTTTAAGCCGGACTTCCGCGAATTCCGTCTCAACCGCACCCGGGCAAACCTGTGATACCTTGATACCATGTGGTAACATGTCAATCCGCATCCCCTGAGTAAGTGCATTTACGGCGAACTTAGTAGCACAGTAAACATTCCCTTTTGCATAAACTTCTTTGCCGGCTACCGAACCAATGTTGATTATATGCCCTTTACCGGCCGAAATCATCAGAGGCGCTATGAGGCGGGTTATATAAAGTAATCCCTTCACATTTGTATCAATCATCACTTCCCAGTCATCAATATCGCCTTCCTGCAAAAGTGAAAATCCTGAAGCCAATCCGGCATTGTTTACAAGGATGTCAATATTTTGCCATTCCCTTGGTAATTCATTGATGGTCAGTTCAACCTCTTTACGATGCCTGATATCGAAAATCAACGGCAACACTTCAATTTCATATTCATTTCTTAATTCCTCAGCCAACCCAAGAAGACGGTCTTCCCTGCGCCCTGTTATTATAAGTCGATACTTAAGTTCTGCGCAACGGATAGCACAAGCTTTGCCTATTCCACTGGTTGCACCAGTGATCAATATGGTTCTTTGCATATTAATCAGGTTGAAATGTAGAAATTGCCTGAAGCAAATTTTAAATCGCGTCCAAGTTAAAAAAACATTTCGTTACATAACAAACATTTTTAAAAATATTAGACAAGTAGCTGATTGCCAATTACAATAAAATTGAAACAAGATTTCCTGCTAATTATTTGTATTGAATAATTTGCTACCCGGCTCTTTCGCTTAATAATTTCAACCCCGCAATACCGGTTACGATCAGAACAATACATAGTATCCGCAATAAATCAGCCGGTTCTTTAAAATAAATTATTCCGAAAATTACAGTTCCCACAGTACCGATGCCGGTCCAGACTGCATACGCCGTTCCCATAGGCAGGTTTTTTAATGCCAGGGAAAGGAAATAGAAACTCAGAATCATGGCAACTATTGTAAGGATGCTGGGCAGTAGTTTGGTCCATCCATGGGTATATTTTATACCTATAGCCCAGCCGACCTCAAAGAATCCTGCAATAAACAAATAGAACCACGACATACAAATTGTTCCTGGTAGTTTGAAAAGACTTCATGATCAGATTACTGCAGTATATGTTGATTGCTTAAACTGCCAGTGAAAGAGCCAGTTCACTCATATGCATAAAATTGGACTGCCGATCCTCAGCCGAAACATGCTCGCCGGTTAAAAGGTGATCGCTGACTGTGAGAATGGAAAGAGCCTCCACATTGTGACTTGCAGCCAGCAAATACAATCCAGCTGATTCCATTTCAACAGCCAGGGTGCCATACCGGCGCCAGATGGCATAACTATCGCCATTTTCAGTATCATGGTAAAAAAGATCAGACGAAAGTATGTTACCTGCCTTCAGCGTAAGTCCAATGGCTTTGGCATTTTCATAGGCCTTTAAAGCGAGCCTGAAACTTGCTGTAGGAGCAAATGTCATCCCCTGGAATGTTCTCCCGATGATTGCAGAATCAGTGGAAGCACTGAGGCCCATTACAATATCTCGAAGTTTAATATCCTCCCTGATTCCACCGCATGTGCCAACTCTTATCAAGGTTTTCACTCCATAATCTGCAATGAGTTCATTTACATAAATCATGTGCGAAGGCAATCCCATGCCGGTTCCCTGGACCGAAACTCTCCTGCCTTTATAATAACCGGTATAGCCAAGCATTCCCCGCACATTATTATAACAAACAGCATTTTCGAACTGATTCTCTGCAATATGTTTTGCCCTGAGGGGGTCACCCGGAAGTAAAACAAAATCTGCTATTTCTCCTGGTTTGGCTTCTATATGAATGCTCATTTCGTTTTAAAATATGCGTGCAAATATAATGTACAATTCGGTATCCGCAATACCTGAATGAGTTTATCAACAATACCGGGTTGTTTCATGAAATAAATGTTTTCTCATCCAAATAACAGCTTCACATCCAGTCACCCTTCACAGTACTTTCAACAGGTTTTAAGCAAATAACTGTTAGCTGACATTAATACACCGGTTTTTCATGAGGCCGGAAAATGGCTAAAGTTGCTCCCAAATCCATTCCCTTGCATTCACAAAAGCCTCCATCCAGGGTGAAACCAGGTCGTTTTTACGTTCGGAAGGATAATAAGCCCATTGCCAGGGAAGTAACGAACGTTCAAGGTGGGGCATAATTGCTAAATGACGGCCGTCATCTGATGAAACAGAAGCAGCATTAAACATGGAGCCATTCGGGTTTCCAGGGAATTCGGAATTGGAATATTTAGCAGGGATATTGTATCTCGATTCTTCCTCGGGGAACCAGAACTTGCCTTCACCATGTGCTACCCATATACCGAGTTTAGAACCGGCAAGTGTACTGAACATTACAGAATTGTTTTCAGCAATATCAACCGTAAGGAATGATGATTCATATTTGTGTGTATCATTGTGAAGCATAAGGGGTTGCTTTTCGTGTCCGGGGAAAAGAAGCCCCAACTCGATCATCAGCTGGCAGCCATTGCAAACACCAAGTGAGAGTGTACCCTCACGTGAATAATAATTATCAAGAGTTTTTTTTGCCTTTTCACTATAAAGGAATGCACCTGCCCAGCCTTTGGCCGAACCCAATACATCGGAGTTGGAAAAACCACCCACAAAAACAATAAGGTTAATATCTTCGAGTGTTTCGCGACCAGCAACCAGGTCAGTCATGTGAACATCCTTCACGTCAAACCCTGCAAGGTAAAGGGACCAGGCCATCTCGCGGTCGCCGTTTGAACCTTTTTCACGAATAATTGCAGCACGAATGCCGGTCCTTTCTTTGCGGTCAGGGTCAATGGCATATTGTTCATATTTGCCGGTGAAATCATTGTTAAACCGGAATTTCCGCTCCTGGAGTTTGTAGTTTACGAAACGCTCAGCAGCCTTAAGTTCACCGCTTTGCCTGCGGTCGAGAAGGTATGAGGTACGAAACCAATCATCGCGAAGACTGTCAATATCGAATTCATACTGCTCGCCAGCGTTTTTAATGGTCAGCTTCCTGTTCAGAACGGGTTTACCTATAACTGAATAGGAAAGAGCATGTTCGTGAAGATAGATACTCACAAAATCAAGATCATTTACCTGGAGCACCACCCCCGGGTTTTCTGCAAATAATTTCAGGACTATGTCAGAGCCAGCCAGATCATCCAGGTTGGCCGAAATACCGATTCCCGGCTGTGAAAATGTCATCTCAAGCAGTGTTGTAATAATCCCGCCTGACGAGATATCATGTCCGGCAAGAACCATGTCCCGGCTGATCAATTCCTGGACAGCGTTGAATGCATTTTTAAAGCAGGAAGCCTTTGCCACGGCAGGCGCTTTTTCACCAATTCGATTCAGCATTTGCGCAAAACTGCTTCCTCCAAGTTCAGCTCTGCTTTGTGAAAAGTCGATATAAATGAGCGATGATGTAAGTTCCGGCTTCAAAACAGGAGTTACGCAACGGGTAACATCGCTTACTTCTCCCACAGCGGTAATGATGACGGTTCCTGGAGCCATGACGACTTTACCATCAGGATATTTCTGAGTCATTGAAAGGGAATCCTTTCCTGTCGGAATATTGATTCCAAGCCCGATTGCAAATTTGCCCGCTGCTTCCACTGCTTTGTAAAGACGGGCATCTTCGCCTGCATTTTTACATGGCCACATCCAGTTGGCACTAAGCGAAATTCCGCTTAATCCGCCTTCAATCAGGGCCCAGATAATATTGGTGAGTGCTTCGGCAATGGCAAGCTCAGAACCTCCGGCAGGGTCAATCATCCCGCTGACTGGTGCATGGCCCAGTGAAGTTGCTATCCCCTTTTTACCTTTATAATCAAGGGTAACCACTCCCATATTATTCAGAGGGAGTTGGAGAGGACCGGCACATTGCTGAAGAGCAATACGTCCGGTTACCGAACGGTCGACTTTATTGGTAAGCCAATCTTTGCAGGCTACAGATTCCAGTTGAAGAACCAGGCTTACATATTCATGAAGCTTTGTACTATCATATTCAATTTTTTTAAAACTTTCCTTAATAGTGATATCCCTGATGATGGTGCGGGGCGGTTTCCCGAAAAGGTATTCCAGTTTAAGATCAAGCGGTTTTTCCCCGGTTGCAGCATTCTCGAATGTAAACTGCCTATCGCCGGTAATTTCACCGACTTTGTATATCGGGGCCCGCTCGCGTTCGGATACTCTCGTCATCAATTCTGTGTCCTGTGGTCCAAGCACGAGGCCCATGCGTTCCTGCGATTCATTGCCGATAATTTCTTTTTCCGAAAGGGTAGGATCTCCTATCGGAAGCTTTGACATATCGATTGTCCCACCTTGTTCTTCAACCAGTTCCGATAGCGAATTCAGATGTCCTCCGGCACCATGGTCATGAACTGAAATAATCGGGTTCACATTGCTTTCGGACAGAGCACGGATGGCATTGAATACGCGTTTTTGCATCTCCGGGTTTGAACGCTGGACGGCATTCAGCTCAATTCCGCTGTGGTACTCACCAGTTGCAACTGATGAAACGGCTCCTCCGCCCATCCCTATGCGGTAATTATCACCACCCATTACAATCACCTTGTCACCAGGCTTCGGATGTCCTTTCAGGCTGTCGCTTCTTTTGGCATAACCAATTCCCCCGGCCATCATGATGACCTTATCAAAGCCAAACATTTTCCGGTTTTCGTAATGTTCAAACGTGAGTACTGAACCGCAAATGATGGGTTGTCCGAATTTATTGCCAAAGTCACTCGCGCCGTTCGATGCTTTGATCAGTATTTCTTCCGGGGTCTGGTACAACCAGGGACGAGGCTCCGTTGACTCTTCCCATTGATGGTTACCACCGCTCCGCGGGTAAGACGTCATATACACTGCCGTACCTGCAATTGGAATAGACCCCTTCCCTCCTGCCATCCGGTCACGAATTTCGCCACCTGAACCGGTAGCGGCACCATTAAAAGGCTCAACAGTGGTCGGGAAATTATGGGTTTCGGCTTTCAGGGAGATGACGGTATCAATGTTCCTGGTTTCAAAAAAATCAGGTTTATCATGACTGGCCGGGGCAAACTGCTCAGCTGATGGACCATCAATAAAAGCTACATTGTCTTTGTAAGCCGAAACGATATGTCCGGGATTTTCCTTAGCCGTATTCCGGATAAGCTGAAAAAGGCTTTCAGCTTGATCATTCCCGTCGATAATAAAGGTGCCATTGAATATCTTATGCCTGCAATGTTCTGAATTTACCTGTGAGAACCCAAAAACCTCACTATCCGTAAGTTTACGGCCGAGCTTAACGCTCACTTCATCAAGATAGGCAACTTCTTCCTCGTTCAGGGCAAGGCCTTCTTTCCTGTTATAGGCTGCAATATCATCAATGGATAGGATCGGTTCAGGTAACTTGATAATAGTAAAGATATCCTGGTCAAGTCCCTCATACAATCGCTGGAGCATCGGGTCAAAAGGGGCGTCAGGACCAGGAACCTCCGTGAATTCTTCAATGCGCTTTATTCCTGCAATGCCCATGTTTTGAGTAATCTCCACTGCATTTGTACTCCAGGGGGTAACCATTTCGCGGCGGGGTCCAATAAAAAACCCGGCTATCGTTTGTTCATTTACGAGCCGGGCGCCGCCGAAAAGCCATTCAAGTTTTTGTATGTCACCGGTTGCCGACCCGTTGGGATATTGAACAGCAAACAGAGTGCTGGTGTTCCGGAAGAAGAGAATCATAGTGGTAAGTTTCTGCATGCAAAGATAAGAATTCTAAAAATTGTGAAGGCAGGATAAATTAATCAACAATACATACAGGAAATAAGCATATTTTAGATATATTTGTATTAAACTATACTTCTATGAAAAAGATATTCTTTACTATCCTCTTATTATTCCTGGTAAGTATCAATACCAAGGCTGTTCCGAATCCGATTATGGTATACTCGGCAGAAGTTATAATGAATGAATTGTATTTTAATGACCAGGGTGAATGGACGATGGAACTTCTGATCTGGTTCCCGGATTTTGTTCCTTTATCCGATACAGTAATCAAACAGGTGACAATCAGCTCCAATCTCGGGCAGGCCGACCTGATTCACTTTAGTGTTACTTCGCCCCTCACTTATCTGCTGATTACAAAAGATTCATTAACAAGTCCATTATTTATCAATCCCGAAGAAGACATTATTTCCATCGTTACTACAGCGGATTCCTACGAAGAACTTGGTCAATATTTAGGGCAGTGGTCTTTCTGTAATACCTTTTTTCAGTTTGGCACATCAGAACCGGAAAATTCAATCCAGGAGATTCCAACAGGCAATTCGGTTTCATTAACAGATGATCATTCCTACTATTACCTGGACAAAAGCCCCACACTTGGAGTCCCCAATGATACAGTGGGCGGCTTAGGTTGGATCCATGGAAAGATGTATGATTATCTTGGTAATATTTTTACTTCGGGGCACTTTAAGATACGGCCAAACCTACCCTATTATGTTCAGTTTAACGATGACAGCACATATTCATCACTGATTCCCGCCAACAATTTGATCTGTTATTGCATAAATTATTTCACTGATACAGTCAATTCCCGCTATATTGAGTGCGATAATTTCTATCCGAATCTTGAACCAGGGATGACTTCAACTATTGATATTCACCTCAAAGATCACAGCCTGGTTGTGGGTCTTAAAGAACTCGCCTCTACTGAAGTTAAAAGAATCCTGGTTGCGCCCAATCCTTTTTCGACTGAAGTGCAAATATTCGTTGAACTGAACAGCCCGGTCAGAAACTCCGACCTGATTATCTTTGATTCTTTCGGAAAACAGCTAATGCAAATAAAACTGCCGGATGAGACGACATACAAAATCTCAGTTCCCGGCGAGAAACTGGGCAAACCCGGAACATACTTTTACCGGATCATGCAAAAAAAGCGGTTAATAGCCAGTGGTAAGCTGCTTCACATATGATTCGGTACAGTCTGCTATTCCTGCTCCTACTCGGTGTTAAGCCATCTGAATGCCAGGTAGTTGATTTTTTCAGGGAAGACCTGGTCTTTACAATCGATTCGGTATATTTCACCGTTGATGGCAGCTATTATTTCAGAAATACCAGCAACAAGGCTATTTCATTTCCCATAGCTTATCCCGTTCCCAACCTTCAGTTACCGGAAACCATAGATACCCTTTTGGTTTATGATCCTGAGAATCCCGGTAACAGCATCCGGGTTTTTCAGAAGGACACTTTATATAATTTTAAACTGGACATCAGTGCTCTCGGTCAGAAGGTTCTTAAAATTGCCTACCGGCAGAAACATAATAACCGGTCTGTCAGGTATATCCTTACAACTACCGCTACCTGGGGGAAACCATTTGAAGAAGCCACCTATGACCTGGTGGTGCCAGGTTATCTCAAGGTAGAAGAATTTTCATTTGAACCTGACAATTCTACCAGGTTTAAGGATGATAAAATCTACCATTGGAAGAAAAAGGGCTTCATGCCGGCTAAAGACTTCGTCATAAAGTTCCATAAAACCATAGATTAGAATTTTGATGGAAATGTCATTAATTACTATATTTTCCCCAAAGTCGTAAACATTTTTTAGATTGTCAATGTTATTAAAGTTAAATATTAGCCCGCTTTAAAGCTCAAAATTGAGTTGAATATGCTTTGACAAGTCAATATGTCAGATCACTTATTACTGATTATTAACTACTTCATGTTATTTGATCAATAATTAGGAGTACCTTTGCGCCCCTAAAACAATTTAATGAAGAAATTTGATGAACTGGGTCTGCAGGAAGCAATCCTGAGAGCAGTTAAAGAACTGGGGTTTGAAGCCCCAATGCCCGTCCAGGAGGCTTTAATTCCTAGAATTTTACAGAATGACACCGATCTGGTAGGCCTGGCACAAACAGGAACCGGAAAAACGGCTGCATTTGGCCTGCCATTGTTGCAGATGATCGACCCTGCTGTTAAAGCTACACAGGCGATAATTCTTAGCCCAACCCGTGAGCTTTGTATACAGATTGCCAACGATTTGCGCTCCTATGCCAAATATATGCCCGGCATAAACATTACACCTATTTATGGTGGTGCCGGGTTTGAAGGACAGGCTAAAGAACTGAAAGCCGGCTCGCACATTATTGCCGCTACACCCGGCCGTATGCTCGATATGATCATGCGTAAAAAAGCTGACTTGTCAGGAATCAAATGGCTGATCCTGGACGAAGCCGATGAAATGCTGAATATGGGCTTTGAAGAAGAAGTCCGCGGAATTATTGAAAGCGCTTCCACCAACCGCCATACCTTCCTGTTTTCGGCTACCATGCCGAGGGAAGTTGAACAAATCGCACTTCAGTATATGCACAAGCCTGAAACGATCAGTGTAGGGCAACGCAACAAGGGAACCATCAATGTAAAGCATAATTATTATGTGACACATGCGAAGGACCGTTACAATATATTGAAACGTATTGCTGATTATCATCCTGAAATGTATGCCATCGTATTTTGCCGTACCCGCCAGGAAACACAGGAAATATCTGCATCCCTGATCCGCGATGGATATAATGCCGATGCCTTGCATGGGGATCTATCCCAGCCGCAGCGCGACCATGTGATGAATAAATTCCGCCAGCGTCATCTGTCTATTCTCGTGGCAACCGATGTCGCAGCCCGCGGAATTGACGTGGATGATCTTACTCATGTTATCAATTACAACCTGCCCGACGAACCCGATCATTACATTCACCGCAGCGGGCGTACAGGCCGGGCCGGCAAAACCGGAACGTGTATTTCAATCATAAACCTGAAGGAAAAGGGTCGCATCAGGCAACTTGAACGTCAGGTAGGCCAGGAATTTAACCAGGCTAAGGTTCCATCAGGAACACAGGTTTGCGAAAAACAACTTTACCACCTGATTGACAGGATGGAAAATGTTACAGTAAACGATGAAGAAATCGATGCTTTCCTTCCTATAATTTTCCGGAAATTAAAGTCGATGAGCAACGAAGAACTGATCAAGCGTTTCGTATCGGTTGAATTCAACCGGTTCCTTGAATATTACCGTGATGCTCAAGATCTTAATGTGGATGAAAGCCGCGACCGTGATCGCGAGCGCGGTACTGACCGTGAATCATACTCATCCCGGGGGAATTACACCTGGCTGTTCATGAGCATTGGCCGTAAAGACGGTATCCTGCCTCCCAAATTGCTGGGACTTATCAACGACTATACGCGTAAGCGCGACTTACGCATCGGCAAAATCGACATTGGAGATACTTTTACCTTTATTGAAGTTGACTCCTCATTCACCAAGCAATTCATTGAATCGTTCCAAGGCAAAATGATTAATGAACGTCCCATCCAGGTTGAAGTCTCGGCTGAACAGAACAGGCAGGGAAAATCATTCCATGGACGCAGCGATAGCGGACGTAGCGAAGGCGGTCGCAGCGAAGGCGGATATAGTGAAAGAAGAAGCAGTGGCGGAAGAAGTGGAGAACGCCGATCCGACGGGCCAAAATTCGCACCGCGTAAGAAATTCGGACCTGCAAAGGAGTCTTTCCGCGACGATAGTTCGAAATTCGGAAAGAAAAAGAAATGGTAATTGAATGAGGGAGCGTGAGGGCGAGACAAAGTGAGGGCGGGAGGGCGCGACAGAGTAAGCGTATATGAGTGAGAGGGCGTGAGGGCGCGAGGGCATGAGGGCGCGAAAGAGTGAGGGCGGGAGTGAATGAAATCGAATCAAATAACGAGATGACCAGGTTTTGAGCTTAAAATCAGGATATTCAGAAAGACCATTTTTCAGGACTTTTAATCATTTTAACCAGCATTCCGATAACTTTTTCATAGTCAGCATTGTACTTGTCGCAGAGATCCTGCGACAAGTACCCGCAATCTTTTGCAATATCCAACCAGGTTTGGGTTTCGGCGCTTTCGCCTTCCGAATCGGATAATTTTGCAACAAAGGCTTTCCCTTATCTCCGTTTACGAAATGCTTCAGCAATGTTTCCGCATACCGATCGTGAACTCCTTCTTATTTGGCTGGTTAAGGAATATCTTTCATCTGACGGAAAGGAAGATGACATTTCAAATAAATCCATAGCTAGTCTATAGGCCAACTTATAGACTTCCAATTCTTTATGAGAAACTATCATAATAGTTGAATATTTTAAACTCAATAGTACCCAATTTCAGCTCTTATTTGCAGTAATTGTTTCATGCCTCCGCTTTATCCCCCCCCTCTTCTCATCCTGCAATCTCCACATTTCAAATTCTTATCTCACGCCATCTCCTCATCCCGTAATCTCCATATCTTAAATTCTCATCTCCCGCTATCTCCTCATCCCGCTATCTCCTCATCCCGCCCTCCGCTCGTTTACGAACTTTACATGTCCAACCCAATTAACCTCTCGTTGCAAGCCATCGTTCAGCTTCAATGGCGGCCATGCAACCAGTTCCGGCTGCAGTGACTGCTTGGCGGAAAACATGATCCTGCACATCACCGGCAGCAAAAACTCCTTCTACATTAGTACATGTACTTCCTGGGATAGTTTTAATATAGCCTTGTTCATCAAGGTCAATCTGTCCTTTGAACATTTCAGTATTGGGCTGGTGTCCGATGGCTACGAAAAATCCTTCGATTTTGATCTCCTGCAGTGCACCGGTTTTATTGTTACCGATCAATGCGCCAGTGACCACTTTGCCGTCGCCAAGTATTTCTTTTGTAGAGGAATTCCAGAGGATCTCGATATTGGGAGCCGTCATTACCCGGTGCTGCATTGGCTTGGAAGCACGCAACTCATAACGGCGAACGATCATATATACTTTCCGGCACATTTTTGCCAGGTACGAAGCTTCTTCACAGGCTGTATCTCCGCCGCCGACAACCGCAACATCCAGTCCGCGGAAGAAAAAACCGTCGCAGGTTGCGCAGGCCGAAACCCCGTTTCCATTATATCTTTTTTCCGAGTCAATTCCGAGCCATTTGGCCGTTGCACCGGTAGCAATAATAACGGTCTCAGCCAGGATTTCCTTTTTATCATCGGTTATAGCCTTAAAAGGACGTTTTGAAAAATCCACTTCGCTGATGATACCAAACCGAACATCAGCGCCAAATCGTTCAGCCTGGTGCTGAAGATCTTCCATCATTTCAGGACCGGTTATCCCTTTCGGATAG
>JANXXZ010000036.1 GCA_025350385.1 Bacteroidales bacterium | reverse complement strand
CGCCGAGGTTCAGTTCATGGCTGAATGATCCTGAAAGACGGGAATTCGCATAATCATACACCAGGGATATGCCAGGGAATTTGTCGGACATATTGCTCACCTTAATGGATTGCCCGTCGGCTGTTATAGCCCCGGTAAGCGTGAACTTCACGCGGTTGGGATTCTCGCTGATCCCTTTCATTCCCACCATCTGGCCTTCGAACCAGAAATTGTTCCAGGCATTGTTTTCAACCAGCATACCACCGGTCACTTCCTGAAGATATTTGCTGCCGTTGCCTGTGATCAGGATTTTCTGACCCGGATCAATTTCGGTTTTTGTAACCACCGGTGTTTTTGATAAGGTAATCTTTACCGGCAACAGTTGCCCCGGCTCTTCAACGGTTCCCTTGAGTGTAAATAGCTGATCTGAAAGTTTCGGTCCATTGGGGTCGAACCTGAACTGTGCATTATAATGGGTGAACTTGAGAAGTTCTGGGTTGTCGATGCCGAAAGTAAAGGTATTCCCGTTTTTGGTATAGGCGATGTTTCCCTTGAACTGATCAATATAGGGGATGTGCGGGCTGAATATCCCCTGTACCTTAAACCAGGGGGGCGTTCCGTCATCATAAATATTTATTGAAGAACCCATCGAAGGAATGAAATCAACGATATTAAACATTTTAACGGGTACTGATTTAGGCGCAAAAGTCCTGGTTCCGTCGCTTACCAGTTTGATGAGTTCAAGCTGAAGTTTCTGTCCCTGCATGCCAGGTAAGCCCTGGATATTCCCAACTTCCCCGCTGCCGTCATTCGAAGCATAGATCTGCCATTTCATGTTCCCGTTTCCCGAATCGAAATAGCTAAGTCCTTTATTGGTTGAAGTAACGGTAACCTGCTGTATGCCCAGGATTTTTAAAGCGCTGAACTGCACTACTGCCTTGTCGGAGAGTAAACTGGCATAGGACAGGACGAGATTATCAACCGGTATATCCAGCCCGGCATGAATCACTGAATTTTTTAGCGTTAAGCCGTTATCATCCAGGTTCCATGACGAACAATCCAGTTTCCACTGTTCCAGTTTCAAGCTGACAGGAGCAGTAGTATTCACCTTGAAAGTTGTTTTAGTTACTTCCACATCCCCCAGGTTTATCTTCATGTCGCCCCCGGTTACATTGTTGCAATTGGTATGCAATATAGAACTGAGTAACAGCTTATCCGGTTTTACATACGATTTCAAGGGATTGATTTCGGCAGCAGCAGGATTGCTGAATCCTGTAAACCCATATCGGAGCGGATTGCCTTTTGCGTTGCAGGCATAAAATCCGTTAGGCACGGTGTTGGGCTGTTTTATAACAGGATCAGCATTCAACACTGTCAGGTTCATCTTGGTTTCACCCACAGCAGTTCCATTGGCAAGCCAGATATCGGGCATTGAAATTCCTTTGATATTAAAGGCTGTGCTGTAAATGCGCACCTTTCCCTTAATGATTCCAATTGAAGTATTAGCCGTACTCTTTTCGATCCTGATACCATTGGTGGTATCGGAAACATCCCCGTCGAACTGGTTGTAAACATTTATTTTAAGAAAGTTTTGTATCGTTTTCACATATTGGGCAACAGGGACGGCAATCGGTACACCATTGCTGTTTTTGGTAGTCCCTGCTTTTATTTCAACATCGGTAAACGACAATTTGGTGTAATTCTGAACTACTCCAAACTGATCATTGCCTTTCAGCTGAACAATGGACCCGGTAATGAGCGTTTTACCCTGGTCTTCTTTAAGTTTATCAACTTCCATCGGAAATCCGAGTAGTTTGGAGATATCCATATCGTTGTATACACTGAGATGAAAATCCTGGGTAATACATTGATCTGAAGCCTGTGTAATATAAACCAGCTGCTGATCGCCGATGAAATTTGACTGCGACTTGGAAGCTTTCATTGTTTGAGCGTATGTTCGAACCGGTACATTATTCAGGTAGTAATAACCATCGGCTCCGGAAGTAGAATTTAACTCAGCGCTGCCCCTCCTGCCGGTTGATTGGGTAATTTTAGCAACCCCTACAGGTGATTGGTTATTGGCACCGGCATACACCATTCCCTTCACGCAGGCTGCCTGGTTCAGAAAGGCCACCAGATTTGTGGTATGCTGGCTTACCGGGATTTTTATCGAAAAGATTTTTTGCTCATAGTTTTTACTTGTATTTACAAGCATTCCAACCCGTATTTCGTACATTGTGTTATTATCCATGCCATTTACAAAAGCTATTTCAGAAACACCATCATTATCGGAAAGCATGCCTATCGGGGAATTGGTGCCCGGGTTAGTTACATTCAATATCCTGACATCGGCATTGGCTATGGGTATCGGGTTGAAAACCAGGCTGCGCGAATCATATACGAAAACCTTGAGCCGGCGTTTGATAGTGTAAAGGTTGATTTCACCTAATGAAACACTCGGTTTGTCAACAAAAAATTCTACCGTATCGGTGATATATCCCTGCATCTCAACGATAATTTTTTGTTTCTGGTTAGGCAACAGTAAGGCCGGGATACTTTTAAATGTTCCGTTTGGCTTGCACTGGTGACTTTTCGCGCCATCAATAAACCTAAGGTACGCCTGCAAAGGAGTGCCGGATTCGGCATCGGTCACCCTGCCTGATATCATGGCTCCTTTCGTTAGCATGAGGTTGTTTTTTATAGCCTGCTTCCCGAAATTAAGCACCCCGATATCAAGCACTTCAAGGTCATTGTAACCGTCTTTCGACAAATGGAGTGTCCTTAACGGGCCAACCGTTTTCTGATCCCTGTTACTGTATAACATACTCAGGAAATCGAATGAGAAGGAACCGTCAGCCGGTGTAAAAGTCATATAATTATTATAAAATTCTCCGCATGAGTAATCCTGATTACAGGCGTTAATGCTCGCGGATTCATTAGCTTTGAATCCTGCTGCAATTAATGTTTTACTGTCGGTCTTATCAAAAAACTGGTACGATTCACCAAGGTCAACCTTTACTCCTGCGAGTGGAAGAGGGGCTTCGCCCGGCGATCCTTCCAGCACTTTTCCTGCAACCCTTGGGAGTTGCGGATCCATAAAAAGGTCATTTTTCTTCACCGCATAACCCTGTAATTCATAACCCCGGTAGAATTGAATATCAGCAGGATCTACCGGATTTATTATTCCCGGGTTTGTAGTATAGGGTAAGTAAGGCTCGAAAGGAACGGGAGCGCCGAAACTAAAATTCTGATCCGATTCAGCATCGGATTCGGCCCACAGATAATAGGTATAATTGGCATTATGATTCCAAACTACCCTCTGGAAACTGATGGTGCCGTCAGTCCCGGTAACTCCTTTGGCAACCACAACCAATCCGGGAACCTTGAATTTAATTTTATCGTCTACCTTTTTATACGGTTGCCCTTTGAGCTTTCCGTCTTCAAGGGGGAAGAGCTGGTACGAAAAATCGGGTTTGCGGCATAAATAGACGCTGATGCTGCTCAGGTGGTCGGTGCCGGTGGCGAGGTTCAGCGCTTCTATATCCGAATGCTTGGGTTTTACAGTGATGTCTATTTCATAACTCTTTACTTTAGCAGTGAAAATCCCGGCGTTGAATGTTTCACCTGCTTTGGGTGTTATAAATTCACTTGGGCTAAGGAAGAATTCACCCTGCGGCGATTCCACTACTACCATAGCAACCCGGTAATAATCACGTCCAAACTCACCTGAACTGCTGCTGAGATAACCAAAATTCATGTCTTCCAGGTAACTGAAGCTGAAATCTCCGTCATTCCCGGTCTGCCTGCTGGCTAATGTGTAGTCGTCGGGAATATTATCAAAATTGGCTGTTGGGCCAAAGAATTCCCAGGGTGAATTAAGCGGGTTCTTGCTCTTGCCAGTTTTAAGGTACTTTACGGCAAGTCGGATATTTGCACCGGCTAGGGGGAACTTCTTCCCGTCATTTTCGGCATATTCATACATAAGTTTCCCTGTGATCGTAGTCATGGTTACAAAATATGGAGGGGTTATACTTACGTTGCCATAGGTTCCCGGGCTGATATTTATGTTTCCTAAATTGTTTGTATGTTCGGGTATAGTTGTTACATCAGTTTGCATTACCCATTTAAACCCGCTTTTATAGACAAAGCTGCATACTTCGCTCTGACCGCCGTTTCGGAATGCTGTTTTACCCAAAGGATCGATTGCGGTGATTGAGAATGCATAATGTTTCCCTTCTATCAATGCCGGCTCAGCGGGGCCGTATAATAAACTGGTTGAAAAAGCAGTTTTTTCGTAAAATACCGGGTGACCTGCTGAATTCATCGCATCATTCGGATCCCGGTCGGACGGGAGTATTTCGGTCATTTTCAAGTAATATTGTGTATTCATCGGGGTCCCTGGTGGCATTGTCCAGTTGAATATCAGGTTTTGCGGAACGGAAGCCGAAATGCTGTCGCCACAGATGGGGTTAAGAATGATAGGCGGCTCAATATCTCTGATCGAAAATATCCCGCTGCAACCCTGCGGTTCTTCGGCTGAAACAGCTCGTCCGCTGGCATAATCGAAAGCCCGGATACATATCTGGTAATCATCTTCCGGCAAACCGTTCCCATAAATCACTTCCTGCTTGGTAATCCCCTCAAAAATCAGGTGATCCTCGTCGAAAATCATCCCAAGATTATTTACGCTAACAAGGAAAGCCTGACCGGGCATAAGTGTGATGGGTTCGGGCATCTTAAATTCAGGATCGGTGTACACTTTTATGCCTCCGGTACTGCTGATAGTGCCCTGGAGATATACCTGCTGGATACCGCCGGCCGGGGAAGTATTCAAAATAGTCGCCATGATTTTGCCGGGCTGGGAAGTATAGTCAGAAATATGCGTGGAATATGGCGGTGAAACTGCAATTGAAACAGTTACCGTATTTTGTGAAGCAGCTGCTCCGGCTAAAAACAGCACTACTACTGTTAACAGTTTTTTAAGTTGTTCAAAATGTGTATACATAGCTCATATCTCCTTTAATTTCGTTGAATGAAGGTACTGTTGAGTCTGATTGGTAATGATTCCCTGTATAGTAAGTGTTTATGCGGATCTGGTGATGTTTGCCCAGCTGGCAGGAAGCCATGATATTCGATGTAAAAATCATTCCTCTGATTTGTCCATATTCCGATCGTAAGAGCGAATTGCTAAACGAAAGCGATAGTTTATCCTTAGCCAGCAAACCCGAAACCCCTGCTGAAACCCCGCTTGCCTTATTATCTGCTTGAGAGTTGTGTAAAAGCATGTAATTGAGTCCGCCGGTTAGTGTGATTTTCTTTGCAAGAAGTCCCAGCATATAATTCAGCGTTACAGTGGTCGCCTTGTTTTCAGTTAATTGCTCAGTACCCGGATTTTTATCATTCAGGTTTGAGCGGTTATAAGCCAGTAAAACCATATGACTCAAGCGGGTATTCATGAATATGAGGCGGGGCATTAGTGAAATGCTTTGAGTACTTTGGAATATTTTCAGGGTGTCCACCAGTGGCATGCGACCGGCTTTCTGGCTGGTGCTGAAATTGCTGTATGAAGCATCCATTCCGAACCATTTTACAGGATTTAGTGAAATATTTGCTGAACCTACAGTTCGCTTTGAGGTTGTTTTTTTTGTTTTACGGAGGTTGTCGTGCTGCAACCCTATATTTCCCCTGAAAAGAAATTTTTTCTTAAAAAGACTGAAAGAAGGACCGATTGTGATATTTTCCACATCGTTATTGAAAAAATAGGCTCCCAGCGATTTATAATCGGGGTCGATGCGGCGGTACTCGAGACGGGTTGAGAAATCCTTGATTTTGTACACCAGGCTAGCCCTGGCCGCCGTGAACCAACGGGATGACTGGTTAATTACTATGATATTCTCAGCTTTCTTCAGCTTTTCAGCATCAGTGCCCGTAAAACCGGGAGCGTATTCATTACTGGTATAAATACTCAGGGCTCCCTCACCATCAAAAACCAGCTGTTTTGAAAGAGTGATCCGGCTGTTTAGTCCTGTCACCAGGTTTTGCTCCGGAGTCCGTTCAGGATAGATACTATCCTGGGGCAGCGATTTGTGATCGTCGCGGATTCGAAGAAGTATTAAGTCCACAAAAGATTTTTTGCCTCCGACACCAATTTTCATTGCAATGCCGTTCCTCTTATAATAAGGCAGGGTATCTACTTTTTCGTACGTGTTGGAGTAGGTGCTGCGGTTAAACCGGCCGTTTACCAGGCTGAAACGAAATTTTCCGGGTGTTAATTCTATGCCAACTCCGGCAAAGGTATGCCCCGACAAGGTGAAGTCAGAAAAACGCAGGTTCCGGAAACCCGCATGCACAGTGATCCATTTGTAGGAAGGACTGAGCCCGAACTGGTTGAATGGCTGGCTGTAATCACGCTGCTGATCGCTTAATGTAAACGAAAACGGGAGATTTATGCCATAAACCGAGGCATTGAAATTACCAGCCATCACATAAGTAACCGGTTGCCGCCTTGCCACAGTATCCGAAGTATGGTAAAGTATCAGGTTGTTGGCCAGGCTCCCGTGGAAGGTAAATGGCTTTTCGTTTCGTATGTTATCGATTTGCTGTGCTGCGATTTGCTGCCCTGAAAGAATAAGTAAACAGCTAAAAGTGAGAATACCTGGACAAACGGGTCGTTTAGGCATACTACAAAATCATTGAAAGGTGAAAAAGGATATTATTAAACATCGGTATTAATTTGCGTTCTTAAATTCCAGATCAAGTAAGAATTGAATGATTTAAATTACTACTCCAACCCGTCAGACAGCGCCATGATTCTTATGAATCATCCCAAATTCAAAATATCGCAATCATTGCCATTTTAAGGGAATAAATATAATGCATATTCCGCTGTATTCTTTCTTTGAAATAATATTTCCTTTGTCAATTTTGATAAATAATTAGTAAATGAATGATTATACCTGTTCATCAACGTTAATTCCCCATTCAACAACAAATGTTTTTTTGATTTGTAAATCAGGTATTATTTT
>JANXXZ010000011.1 GCA_025350385.1 Bacteroidales bacterium | reverse complement strand
GTGGAATAGCAATCCACAGGATTAAGTACACCAGCGCTCCGCCCCCACCGGCAAAGGCTATTACCACAAACAACATGCGGATAATAATAGGATCTACGTCGAAATACTCGGCAATTCCACCGGCAACCCCGCCGAAAACCCGGCTGGTAGCTGAACGGTATAAACGATTTGTCTTTCCCATGGCTGTTATACATTTAATTTGCCATTCTGACGCAGGCATTTTGACGAGGTTACAAATTGTCGCAAAATAAACTGAAAGATTTTTACACTCTATAAATTTACTGATGAGTAAGAAAAGTAGGGAGTAAGGAGTAAGAAGTCGGAAGTAAGAAGTCAGGAGTTGGGATTCCGGAGAATCGACAAATTAGGATTACAATTCATGAGGAAATTTCGACCGGAACCTCTCGCCCAGTCGATCCTCGCCCAGTCGCCTCTGGCACTATCCATCAGCTAAAAACCAGCAAGATCGACTATTACTCCAATAATAATCGGAACCGGACAACGTAACGCTGTACACCGGATAACTTTTAAATTGCCGGGAAGATTTACACTTCAGCCTTTGGGGAAACCCGCTTTGCTACAAGTATGCTCACTTCGTAAAGTGCCCATAGAGGAATAGTTGCAATTACCTGGCTGAAAACGTCGGGAGGCGTTATGATGGCCGCGACAATAAGGACAACGATGAATGCGTATTTACGATTCACTTTCAGGAATTCCGGGGTTATTATTCCAAGTCTGGCCAGTATAAAAACAACAATCGGGAACTCAAAAGTCACCCCCATCCATAAAATTACTGAAACTACAGTGCTGATATATGAACTCAGGGAAATCTGGTTTTCAACCATGGTACTTACCTGGTAGGTACCAAGGAAGTTTAATGTCCAGGGAACCATAAAGTAGTAGCTGAATAGTACTCCCAGCATAAACAAAAACGACATCACAAAAACGGCGCTCCGGGCATATTTACGTTCCCTTTCATAAAGCGCCGGCTTAATAAACTGCCACAACTGCCAGAAAATATAAGGCATTGCTAAAATCAGGCCTACAACCATTGAAATGGTCATATGGGTCATGAACTGCCCCGAAAGGTTATAGTTAATAAGTTTAATATGCGTATCCATCATGCAGAGCGAATCCGCGTGAATGAGTTTTCCGAGTTTACACAGCCAGCGATAGGTGATAAAATCGCTATCCTTGGGCGCCAGGATTACCTTATCGAAAATAAAATTACGGTTAAGGAAAGCTACCACGGTCATGATGGAAACGGCAATCAACATCCGGAATAACCGCTTGCGCAACTCTCCTAAATGATCCCAAAAGCTCATTTCCTTGGTTCCAGCCCCAGATGCTCTTTTCTTAAACATAGGATTCCTGTTCGAAAAAGCAAAAGTAAGGATTTGTAAACTAACAAGGACCTAATTTGTTGTTACCTTTGTAAGTGAAGCATGCACTCAGTCCTGTTGATAAATTGGATGAAAGCAGGTCATAACAGTAGATGAGTCGGATATAATTTTAATCCTTATGTCTTGCCGTCTCCATGTCCCATTGTCTCCTTGTCGAAGTATTTAATAATTGATTAGAAGTTGTAAATTAAGAACAAATGAGTTTCTTTATAGCAAGTAACGTATGGTTAAGCACTACCCGTTCAATCGGGCACCTTCCCGGCTTGTTATTCATTTTTCTTTGTTTTATCGCGCCTTCTTATTTGATCGCTGAAGGGACTAAACAACTGGAACCTCCGGGAGCACCCGACAGCTCTTTCTGCCGGATTGGCCTCATGAACGACCCCGACCAGTTCCGGATTCCCTTTACCGCTGTGGGTTGTGCAGAAGAATTCAGACTGAATATATACGTAAAGGATTTCACCAAGGAAAAAATATATATCGGGTTAGGCGATTTCTGTGATTATGCAAACAAGTATCTTGTATATAACGATGTCAGGTTCCAGCTAAAAGATCCTTCAGGGAATATCGTACCCGGATTTTCCTTACGGAATATGCCTTCCACAGTTAACCAACCGGGTTATCTTCCAGCCAGGGATAAAGCATTGGCAGGGCCCAACATCAATAATACCAATCCTGCCGGTTACACGCCCCTGGTCATTTCACCCACAATGAACGGGAATTACCTCATTGAATTTGATAATCCGAACATGGGCAGTAGTTCAACAAGAGTTCTCAACTACTTTGACATCACCGTGGCCATGGGAACCGTTCCGATAATCGGAAGGTTATGGAGCAAAGCATGGCAGTTAAGTTCAGGTAGTGTCTCAACAATAGATTACAGTTCCTGGGCTAGATTTTATGTTTATTCTGACGACAGCATAGTAACCCGGTTTGATTGCAACGGGCTGGCAGGGGGAATCTGGACCATATACAGCAACCAGTGGGGCTGTTCAACAACCGGAAACTGGGCCGACCGGCGCAGGTCAGTAATCGGGAATACAACCGTTCAACCACAATACAAAATATTCCTGAACGACCCCGACACCGCTGTTTTTACCTCGGCAAAGGCCGGGGAACTTGTAAGTTTTAACATGCAGACCATCGACTGTGATACCGCTATCACCTTCGTGGCAGATGTGAATAAAAACGGGAATATCGAAATACTTATTGATGTACCTCCTCTCAATCCTACGGGTGTTGGTCCGGAAGATGTTCAGCTGGTTTACAATGTTACGGCAGGTTTAAACATCCTCACACCTCCATGGGACGGAAAGGATGCACTAGGAAATCCCCTTGCAAACGGAACCCTGATACAGGCAAGGATAAAGTTCCTGAACGGGCTTTCAAATATCCCGTTATTTGATGTGGAGGACAACCCGAATGGATTTAAGGTGAATATACAACGGCCTTTACCATCTTCCGGGACAAGCAAACTCAGAATCTTTTGGGACGACTCCCAACTGCCCCCCGAGAACAATCCGACGGTCAATACTGCTGACGGTTGTATTTATTCCGGTCTGCAACCGGTAACAGGATGCCATGAATGGTTAACCGATAATAACCTCGGCAATAATAACACGGTTAATTCCTGGTGGTACTTTTCGACGAACAATACGCTTACTCTTCCTGTAACGCTTAAGCTGAAACCTACAACCGGAAATATCCACGGGCCTGCCGCTATTTGTTCGGGTCAGTCGGTAACCTATAGAACCCGCAAGATACCTATGGCTCAAACATATCACTGGAAAATAACCGGGACCGCTGCCAATATCGACGTTATTAAGAACGCTCCCGACACTACTTTTAACTTCCTGTTTTCTTCACAACTGGTACAGGGAGTATATACTCTGTCAGTATATGGCGAAAATGCGGCATGCGGCATCGGGGAAACCACCTTCTTCACAACCCAGTTATTCGATATTTTCATTCCGCCGGTTAACGGTCCTCATGTGGTTTGCAGCAACAACAACATTCAGTATGAAGTACCCAGTTCCTTCAGTTCAATTACCTGGAGTGCCGGTTTTGCCGAAATTATAGGATCGCCTGATGCTAACCCTGTCAATCTCCGGTGGAATACTGGCTGCCGGGATACATTGAAAGCAATGATCCAGACCGACCAATGCGGCATCGTAACAATCATATTCCCGGTGCTGGTAAATCCCAGCGCTGATGCCGATTTCAATGCCTTACAGGAACTAACGACATGCCCCGGATTGGCATTACATTTCGCTGATCAATCTGCACTGGCAGCCGGATCAATTACTTCCCGTTTATGGAACTGGGGCGAC
Organism: Bacteroidales bacterium; assembly: GCA_025350385.1. GTDB lineage: Bacteria > Bacteroidota > Bacteroidia > Bacteroidales > UBA4417 > UBA4417. The sequence goes on along the minus strand of JANXXZ010000011.1, from coordinate 1,759 downwards.
GGCAACAGCCTCGCAGGAAACTACTCCTTTACTGATCATGCCTATAGCAGCACCGGTCAGTTCAATGTTGCATTGATGGTGACAACCAATCAGGGTTGTATTTCAACCATTACAAAACCCCTGAATGTTATCCCGTTTCCCATGGCGGATTTCACTTACTACAGGAATTGCATTTCCGACAGGGTCCGGTTCTATGATCATTCTTCAGGGACAAATATTGAACAGTGGAAATGGGATTTCAGTACCGCGGCAACTCATGTAGACCTGTCAAGAGTGCAATTTCCGGAAGCTTCATGGTCAGCGACTGAACAGTTCCCGGTTCAGCTTATTGTTGCAAACAGTTATGGTTGTGCAGATACCATTATTAAACAGGTACAGATTCACCCGAGGCCGGTAGCCGCTTTCGGTCATGATCCGGTTTGCCTGAACGCATCGGTACAATTCACTGATAACAGCAGCCCTGCCGACACATCCCTTTTGCTTTACAGCTGGAAAGTGAGCGGGGGAAACTATCCTGAGAAGACTTATGAAGGAAACCCCGGTGAAATTGTTTTTAATGATCTCAATACCTACCAGGTGATTCATGTGGTAACGGATGGGTATGGTTGTTCCGATTCCATTTCGGAGACAGTCATCGTAAAATCTCCACCAGTCGGCACATTTGAGGTTGAAGAGCTGAACAAGGTCGGCCTGGTTCGTTTTAACAACCACATAACCGACGCAGTGAGCTATAACTGGGATTTTGGCAACGGCCAAACTTCCGGTCTTTCGGATCCTGAAACAAGGTATACATCCGAAGGAAAATATACGATCGCGCTTGTTTCGACCAGTATTGACGGCTGTACTGATACTGCCAGGGCCAACTATTACTACCAGCCAGGGGTTTATATTCCTACTGCATTCACTCCTAATAATGACGGGAAGAATGATTTTTTCCTTCCGGTAACCTTACGTGAGTCGCTCAGTCCTTATTCCATGCAAATTTTTGATAAATGGGGTGGTTTGATCTTCGAAAGCAGCGCTCCTTCGGCGGGTTGGGACGGAACGGTCAATGGCAGGCCATGTAAGACCGATGTATACATCTATATCTTTAAATTCAACAGGTTGGAGAATGGGACTGAAAAACCTGTTGTGCTGAAGGGGATGGTGAGTCTGGTGAGATAGAGCCCTTTAGATTTCATTGGCCATAAGTATAATGCCCTATTATTTTAAATTCGAATAAACAGTCGGCCAGCACCTGTCCCGCGCCGATATTATGAACCACCAGGTTTCGGGTTCCATCAGCTGATTTCCAGTCCACAACCAACCCGATATGGGTAATACCCCCACCGAGGTTCCAGCATACAATATCCCCAGGTAAATAATCCTTTGGTTTATCCGAAATGAGTTTAACCAACCCTTTTCGCTTAAAGAAAGTCATCAGGTTCAGAACACGGCGGTGGTCAATATTTTTATTGGTATGGGACATTCTCCATTTTTTCGGGTAGACAGCAAAATTGGCAACCATGTCCTCATGCACCTCTTTCTGCAAATCAATTCCAAGTTTCCGGTATGCCCGGATAATCACATCGGTGCAGACTCCTTTATCCACAGGAACATCCCCGTTCGGATAGGGAATTGCAAAGTAGACGGGATTATAACTGACCTTTTGTTAAGCGAAAAGGGTTGGTTAAACTCATTTCGGATAAACCAAAGGATTATTTACCTGGGGATATTGTATGCTGGAACCTCGGTGGGGGTATTACCCATATCGGGTTGG
>JANXXZ010000526.1 GCA_025350385.1 Bacteroidales bacterium | reverse complement strand
ACGGAATAGGTTAATGGAAAAGAAATACAGTGCAATCATTATTACTAACGCGGCAAGGGCCGAAGGTAAGCGAACACTTAATTCATTGATATTGATAATTCGCATAAATGCACTCTGAAACCAAATAACAAGAGGTGGCTTGGTATTGAAAGTGGTTGTTGAGTCATTTTCTGTCATTACAATGAAATTATTGTTCAATGTCATTTCTATGCTGTTTGTCGCATAAAATGATTCGTCCCAATCGTTGATAGAAGGAGCGCCAAGCTTGTGAAATAATGGGAAATAGGACAGCAGGAGTAATACGATAAATACTTCTGTAATATTTCGTTTATATTTAAGCATCTTATAATAATTATAAATATACGATAACTACAATCGCAAAATTATTGGCAATCAGTTTGTTATAGAAAATGGCAACAAGTATGCACCGTTTTCGATGTTAAAAAATGGGCAAGTTATTGAATTAAAAATAGTTTACAACCATTTCAAATGAAAAGTAAAAAAAAGGGGATTACCGGATACATTTATCCCATATTATCCATCTTATCAAGAATCTTCCGTACCTCCCGTTGGTCCAGCGAAAGCTGTTCCTTAAGCTGTTCAAGTCCTCCGAAACGTTTTTCATCGCGGATCCTTTCCAGGAAATAAAGTACCAGGGATTCAGTATAAATCTCTTCATCAAAATCAAAAATATTTACCTCAATGGTTAGGCAGTTGGCATCAATGGTAGGGCGGGTTCCGATATTGCTCATTCCTTTGTAAATATTTCCGTTCCATTTAACCAGCGAAGCATACACCCCCTGAGCGGGAATAAGTTTATTTTTATTGAAAAGCTGCAGGTTGGCTGTCGGGAAACCAATCAGTTTACCTATCTGGTTGCCGCGAACCACTTTTCCAAAGAGTGAATAATTATAACGCAGCATACAATTGGCAAGACTGACGTTTCCTTCAGCCAGGGCCCTGCGGATTTCCGAAGAACTGACGTCCCTGCCGCAATGGCTTACAGCTTCAACCTGTTCCACGTCAAAATCATACTTCTTCCCCATTTCTTCCAGTAAGGCAAAATCACCCTGCCGTCCGTGCCCGAAAAAATGGTCGTGGCCGGTAATAATCCTGCTTACCCCAACCACATCAACGAGTATGTTCTTGATAAAATCAGCCGGGTCAATATTGGCAAATGAAGCAGTAAAAGGAATGATCAAAACAACATCCACCCCTGCTTCTTCAAACCGTTCCAGCTTTTCATCCAGCGACTGCAGGAGTTTTACTTCTGTGGTATTCCCGATCACAAGCCTTGGATGAGGATCGAAAGTTACCACCACTGATTCGCATTTTTTTTTCCTGGCGGAAGCCGAAAGCCGTTGAATAATTTCCCAATGCCCGCGGTGAACGCCGTCAAATACACCTACTGTCGCCACAGGGCGGCAGCGGGATTGAAAATCGGTTATAGAAGTATATATTCGCAAATCAGGCTGCTTTAAGGTACTCAAATCGGATGGGAAATCCGGTAAATTCGGATGACAGACAAAACAGTTAAAAAAGTTATATCTGAACAAGCTCGTTATCAACAAGATAGGCGGCAATTTGAACCGCATTGGTGGCAGCGCCTTTGCGGAGGTTATCGGCGACAACCCACAGATTAATTGAATTCGGCTGGGATTCATCACGGCGGATCCGTCCGACAAAGACTTCATCCCGGCCCTCAGCATATTTCGGCATCGGATAGATGGATTTATCGGGTTCGTCCTGCACAATTATTCCTTTAAAAGATGAAAGCAGTTTTATTACGGTTATCATCTCGAAATCCTGTTCAAATTCCACATTGACCGATTCAGCGTGACCACCGGTTACCGGCACCCTGACAACAGTAGAAGTAAGTCGTATGCTGTTATCACCCAGTATTTTGCGGGTTTCGTTAAGCAGTTTTATTTCTTCGGTAGTATACCCGTTACTTTCGAAAGTGCCGCCATGCGGGAAAAGGTTCAGGTCGATAGGATGAGGATACACTCTTTCACCACTGATCCCGGCCCTTTCATTATTCAGTTGCTGAAGGGCTTTCTGACCTGTACCGGTCACCGACTGGTAGGTGGAAACCACAACCCGTTTTATATTAAAGGCATTGTGCAAAGGAGCCAGCGCCAGAACCATCTGGATGGTCGAGCAGTTCGGGTTGGCAATAATTTTATTTGAACGTTTCAGGATGTGCGCATTGATCTCGGGAACGATGAGCGGAACTTCCTCATCCATTCTCCAGGCCGAGCTGTTATCAATAACGAAGGTTCCGGCCTTGGCAAAAAGCGGTGCAAATTCACGGGAAGTGTCGCCTCCGGCCGAAAACAGGGCAATTTCAGGTTTCCGGGCAATGGCTTCACGCATGCTGACCACTTTATAGGGCATGTTGTTGAAATGAATTTCCTTCCCAACCGATTTCTCGGATGCAACAGGAATGATCTCCGAAATTTTATCAAGAGAGAGATACCGTGCTTCTTCCAGCACTTTCAGCATTACGCTTCCCACCAGCCCGGTGGCGCCTACAACAGCTATCTTCATAATATTTTGAATGAAAGTATAATTGAGCCTGCAAAAATAGTATATTTACTATCGTTGAACTGAATTGCCATGAGCAATAATGTGATCTTATATTCCACTCTCTGTTTTCTAAGCAGTTGCCATCCGGCAGCCGCAAGCTATCTGTTAATAAATTAAGTTCATATCAGGTTATTGTAGATTAAAGCTTTCTAAAAGAAGTACCAGGTACCAAGTACCAACTGATAACGTCAAATTCTCTTATGTTCAAGTACTTTTATAGTTTTTATATGGGTATAATTTTAATCCGGCATCTGGAACAAGGAACCTTTACCTGGTTTAAGTTTATCACCTGAATTGTTTTCTGCAATTTTCTAAAATAGAATCTCAAATTATTATTTATCCTCTGAAAAAAGCAAGTCAAATGAACACGAAACTCATTTCAATTATCCTCATTCTGATGCCGTGCCTGATGCAGGCGCAGCTAACCGAAAGTTTTACTGACGGCAATTTCACTTCAAACCCGGAATGGATAGGCGATACGCCGCAATTTAAAGTAAACACATCCTTTGAGTTACAACTCAATTCTTCGGGAGATAATTCTTCCTGCTTGGCTACGGCCATCACAATGTTCGACAGCATGGAATGGAGTTTCTGGGTGAAACTTTCCTTCAGCCCATCCGACAACAACCTTGCTAAGATCTACCTGATGTCGGACAAACCGGACCTGAAGATCTCTCTCAACGGGTATTACCTCAAACTGGGGGAATCAGGTTCCAATGATGCGATAGAGCTTTTCAAACAATCGGGGAATGTGAATACCTCTCTCTGCCGGGGTACTCCCGGTTTAATTGCAAATTCTTTTGCCATCAGGATCCGTGTTATCCGGAGTAAAACAGGATTGTGGAAGGTTTTTGCTGACCCTGCCGGCGGATTGGATTATAAGCCGGAAGGAACAGCCACGGATAATTCTTTTTCGGCTTCCCCGTGGTTTGGAATATTATGCAAATACACCAGCAGCAACAGCACTAAGTTTTATTTTGATGATTTTTATGCAGGTCCGGTTATTGTTGATCATCAGCCCCCTGAATTGTTAAGCGTTTCCATTTTAAGCGCCAACAGTCTTTCCTTGCAATTCAGCGAAGCCGTGGATTCAGCCTCCGCCTCACAAAGGTCAAACTATTCGGTGGACCAGGGACTGGGAAATCCTGCTTTGGCAAGCCGGAATGCTGAGGATCATTCCCTGGTTACCCTGGTTTTTGACGGGGAATTCGGATCCGATATCTGCTTTATCCTTACAGTGAGCAATGTTAATGACCTTGCCGGGAACTCGTTACAAACCACCCAAATCCCTTTTACCCTGCATAAAGCAAAGGCTTTTGATGTCCTCATTAATGAACTGATGGCCGATCCGAATCCGCCTGTTTCATTACCTGGTTTTGAATATCTGGAATTGTTCAACCGTTCTGTTACGTCGATTGATCTATCAGGCTGGAGCATAACGATTGGAAGCAGTATTAAGCCGCTATCATCCTGTACACTGCCTGCCGGCGGATATATAATCCTGGCTGATGATGCTGCACAGCAGGCTTTGGTGGCATTCGGTCAGGTGATTTCGCTTCCAAGTTTTTCACTGCTTAATAGCGGGACAACCGTAACCTTAAAAGATCCGGAAGGACATATTATTCACTCTGTAAGTTATTCGGAGGATTGGTACCGCAGCGATTATAAAAAAGAGGGTGGCTGGTCGCTGGAACTGATTGACCCGGCAAATCCGTGTGGAGAAGCAGCCAACTGGATGGCTGCTAACGATGCCTCAGGTGGAACGCCTGGCAGGGTAAATTCAGTTAATGCACCAAATCCCGACCATCAGTTGCCTTCTGTTGTGAGGGTAGGAATAATTGATCCAGTGCATTTGACAGTAATATTCAGTGAACCAATGGACAGCACAACGCTTTCGAACCCGTTAAACTATTTAATAGATCATGAGGTTGGTAACCCGGTTGGCGTGGCAGCTATTTCCCCGGGATACAGGCAGGTGGAATTTGAACTGGCAACACCAATAGCTCCCGGAACCGTTTACACCCTTACCTTGTCCGGTTCATTTACTGATTGTGCCGGGAACCTGCTTGCTGCCAGCAGTTCGGCACGTTTTGCCATTCCGGCCCAGGCTAAGCCGCTTACTTTGATAATCAACGAAATTCTTTTTGACCCTGCAGAAGGATGTGTTGATTTTGTTGAGCTTTTCAATCGTTCATCCGATGTGATCGACCTGAGGGAGCTTACCCTGGCGGAGTATGATACAACCACCAATGTTCTAACTTCAATTTCCGATATCAGTGCTGAATCATTTCTTATTTTTCCGGGTGATTATTGTGTGTTAACAACCGATACTGCAGCCATCAAACGCTGTTACCACACTACCAATCCTTATGGCTTTATCCAGATGAGCCGTTTACCATCTATGAACAATGACATAGGTTCGATTGCCCTTGCGCTTAAAACGGGCAGCATCGTTGACTATGTGGCGTACACAGCTGCCATGCAATATCCTTTGTTGACCAATGCCGAAGGAGTTTCTCTGGAAAGGATCAGCCCGGAAAGGCCTTCAGGAGACGTTTCCAACTGGCATTCGGCTGCTGAAAGTGCCGGGTTTGCTACTCCTGCATACAAAAACTCACAGTTTGGAATCTCGGAGAATTCGAGCAACGAAATCAGTCTTTCCCCCGAAATTTTTTCGCCCGACAACGACGGGAATAATGATAACCTGAATATTGACTACAGTTTCGGAACACCCGGATACAATATCACCATTACCATTTACGATGCCACCGGCCACCTGATC
>JANXXZ010000521.1 GCA_025350385.1 Bacteroidales bacterium | reverse complement strand
AATTGCCCTTGTGGAAATCAATAATGCCCCGGGTAACAGTCTATCAGGAGAACTCCTGGTAAATCTGGATTCCTGTCTCGGAGAACTTTATCAGGACATTAATATAAAAGTTATCATTATTACCGGGAGCGGCAGAATATTTGCTTCGGGCGCCGATATTGCCGAAATGGGAAATTGTAAAACAGCTGAGGAGGCAAGGCTGATGTCACAGCTGGGACAAAAGGTCTTAATGAATATAGAAAACAGTCCTAAACCTATTATTGCAGCTATCAATGGTTTCTGTCTTGGCGGTGGACTGGAACTTGCATTGAGTTGTCATATCCGCATCGCATCTGAAAAGTCAGTGATGGGGATGCCTGAGATATTCCTTGGAATGATCCCCGCTTTCGGAGGTTCTTTCCGGCTTCCGCGGATTGTTGGCAGAAGCAGGGCTATTCAAATGATCTTAACAGGCGATAAAATAAGTTCCTCACAGGCTCTAATGATGGGATTGGTAGATCTGGTAGTTCCGCGTGACAGATTACTCATCGAAGCAAAAAAGATAGCAGGGAAGATGACAGGGAAAAGTTCAGCTTCAATGAGACTGGCTCTAAGGTCAGTTGTTCAGGGTGAAGGAAAATGCATAGAAGATGCCAGGGAAATTGAATCGTCAGGCGTTGGGGAACTCTATGACATGCACGATCTTAAGGAAGGCGTATATGCATTTCTTGAAGCAAGGAAACCTCTTTTTAAAGATTTCTGAAAACATGTTCAGCTAATGCAACACATACTGAAGGGCAGCTTCTTCATATAATGTATTGGCAAGTGAATCAGCAGCTTCGATGATCACTCTGTAAAATCCAAATTTTCTTTCAGGTAATATTGCACTGAATACATTGTCTGAGCCGGATTTGTCTCCGTTCAGGCCAACGTCATTCAATTCAAGCTCAAAACGCTCCTCAGGTTTATCTTTAACCCGGAGAATGAAGACTGCTTTCACTTTTTTGATTTTTGAACCATCGTACAGCTTTACACTGATAGTATTATCACCTGGCAATCTGATCCAATCCATCACCGGAGGCGTATTATCAGTGCCCCTGACTTCCAGTTTAATTTTACCCTGTTTAATAATATGAAAAGGTGTATCAGGCAGCCAGTACTCGGCAAAAAAATCAATTATATGATTTTCAGGACAATCTGAGGCTATAAGAGGAATTGAGTATTTATTCGAAGCACCTACATAATCATAATCATGCCAGTCATCTGACTCCCTGCGGTTTATTTCAAAAGGATTTACATATTTATCTGAAGCGGAAAGGTTGGTACGTCTGTAGGTTTCATTGTCTTTTACCAGGATAACTATTGATTCACCCGGGTTTGCCACGCCATCACCATTGCCCCTTCCCAGTAATATTGTTTCAGAATCATTTCCGGTCATGGCAACAGTAAATACTTTCCCGTCAGCAATAACAAAATCCCTAATTTCGGGAACCTCCTGTTTCACAGGGATCTCAAACAGCTCGCTCCATTCGTTTTTTTCCTCATCGCGGATCGTAAGCCTTAATTGCACGATTGCAACACTGTCTGATTGAATATGAAAAGTAAAAGGCTTATGACCTTCATTTATTTCATTTATCCCAATGCTGCCAAAAGATGTCTCGCTGTTTAGAATGGACGTTGTGCTTCTTGTTGCGGTTAATCGGGCCGTTATTTGCTTACCCGATTTCATGCCCTTATTCAGAAGACTTACCCAGAGATTGATATCTTTACCGGGAGTTGCCCAGGCCGCGTCACCGATTTTATACCCTCTCAGACTTATATTCGGTTTATCCGTACGTTTGTTTATTCCTATTTCATGGACGCCCCCGTCAAAGGGTATCTTCAAACGGCCTTTATCATCTGAGAGAATAGTCTTTTGATCCGTTTTCGATGTTCTTGTATCGAAATCATTAATTACATAAGGTCTGTTTTTTTCATAGAGCGGAGGTGTTGTTACCGTTACACTTACAAAAGGCAGCAATTCGCCATCCGGAAGAAATTCCCTCACGGCGCATCTGAAACCTCTGACATTTACATTTTCAAGATCTGTAAAGCCCGGGACATTACGGTCGGTCCTGACATTATAATCCCATACTGTGAATTCCGGATAAACGTCTGCATGTGACCAGGTGAGAGGTTTCTGTGGAGGCTCTTTAAAGGTATCGAGCAAATAGCTGAACATTTCGCCCAGGCCACAGGTGGAATGGGCAGCATTATAAATTTTAAAGGAATAATTATCCATTACCTGTGTCCACACTCTGTTTACATCAGTATGATATGCCCTGATAAAGTCATTATTGCCATAATTCAGACGAACATTCATACCCCCGTAATTTCTGTACATATTAATATGATGGTATTCCACAGGGAAATCCAGCGGACCAACAAGAAACTCTACTGATCCGCAAAAATTCCCGCAGGCCGAGAAGAGCTGAGGGTACTTTCCTCCTATCCAGAAGGACATGAATCCTCCCATTGATAGTCCGGATATAGCCCTGTGTTCCCTGTCAGGAATTGTATTATAGCTTGCATCAATAAAATTCACCAGCTCCGGATAATATATCGGAAATTGCCGGTATCTGTCAACCTGACTCTTTTTTCCAATATTATATGGCCGTACATAATACTCCTCATCCTGATCTCTGTTATAGCCATCTGACTTAACCACTATGACTTCGTGAACAGCAACAAAATTTGCAATATTATCACCATTATTATCATTACCCTTGTCGAATGGAACTGCTTCTATGGGACCATTGCCAAAATATCTCTGGGACCATCCATGCAAAAAATAAATTACTGGATACTTTTTCTGCTGATTAGCGAAATATCCTGAGGGCAGAAAAATCCTGTAATTACGCATCTCTCCAAAAACACTGCTGTAGTGTTTTGAATCAATGATTGTTACATCAGTTGCATGCACCCATCCACCCTGCGGGGTGAACAGTAATAGAAGGAACAGACAGAAATAGGACCGGACTCTTTTCATTATAATATCAACAATTAATCTCCTTATACATTTTGGTGATCAACATTTTATCATCAGTTGCCTTTTTTCTCATCTCCCCACAATTGCTGATCATTCCCATTTTCCAAACGCCAGGCATTTCTCCACAAATGAATTTCAACAGGACCAATCGTCGGTTTGGGCTGACGTTCCGCCCTGGTAAAGGTGCGGGGCAGCCTGGAAGCTGATTCCTGATACCAGTATGCAACTGATGCAAGATCAAGAGTCAGATTATTGTTATGCCCGTGCTCAATGGTGAATCTGCAGGATTTATCGAAATATACCGGATCGGCAATGA
>JANXXZ010000504.1 GCA_025350385.1 Bacteroidales bacterium | reverse complement strand
ACCATGAAGAAACCCCTGAATTTATTTGCCGTTGCGGTTGGACTTATCATCCTGACCATTGTGGTTCTCGGAGCATTACTGCTGTTTTTCAATCCTTCGGCAAAGCATGTGAGAAGAAACCCTGTCATGGATAATGAAACTGCATCTACTCCCAAACCGGTTTTCAGGAAAGATGGTGAGGTAAAATTTATGGATGCCGGCCGCGAGAAAATCAAGGCTACAATTGATGTTGAAGTAGCTGATGATGAGGCCAAGCGAACACAGGGCCTGATGTATCGCGACAGCATGCCGGAGCTCTCGGGGATGATCTTTCTTTTTGACGTGGAAGAGCCCCTGGCATTCTGGATGAAGAACACGATAATGCCCCTTGATATCATTTATGTAAATGCCGATCACCAGATAGTGAGCATTGCAAGGAATACCAGGCCATTTTCACTGGAATCAATCCCATCTGTTAAACCGGCCCAGTATGTTGTGGAGGTGAATGCTGGCTTTACCCAACGGCATGGTATAAAAGAAGGTGATTTAATCGTGTTCTGAGTCCATAGCCTTGCCCGGATAGTGATTCGTAAATATTTTTATACCACGGAGACACTGAGAACACCGAGGGACACTCAGACAGAAGATGGAGTCAAAATAAGTTCAAGATATTTTCTCTGTGAACTCCATATCTCCGTGGTTAAAAGAGCCTGTACGTTTCATAAGTCCGCAATAAAAGCTCCTGAATTTTTAAGATTCCAGCTCCTGATTCCTAGTTGTTTACATTCGGTTTCCCAGCGTTTGCATTTTGAAAATGAGTTCGTTGCATCGAAAATGATGGTTCCTGCAGAATAAAAATGAATCAGCCGACCTATTTTTAAGGCCGGATTTCCCCGGATAACAAGGTAGTCAACTTTCAAGGGTTGATGGAAGGTTTTGGAAAGCGGCAAGTTGTCGATGATCGCAAGGCGGGTGTTGCCGGCCTGCATGAAATGCCCGTCAATCATCACAGGAATACCTGCGGCAAAGTATCTTTTCCTTCTCTCAGTCAAGGTATCCTGGCTAAGCAAGCGGGTTTCATCCAATCCATACAATGACCTGCTGCAGGAAATATTGAAGTCCAGTAACTTCCTGTCGTTCAGCAGGATTGAATCAGCCACAAGCAGGCATTTTGTCCCACTGATATATTCAATGGCCGAATGCTTATTCACACTGAAAACAATCATTTTCTCCTGCTGATGGTGCTGATAGCTTCTTAGAGCCTGGCTCGAAAACATGCTGGATATTGCAGCCAGCGAAACAAAGACAAGGGATTTCCTGCGTGTAAGAACATAGGCAGCAGAGGCAATTATCATAATATAAAGAAGGAGGCTTTCGACAAAATTGAGTGGTATATCCGGGATAACTGAATAAGGAAGATTCTCAATCCAGCGGACTGAAATGTTTAAAGCCTTTAACAACCAGGAAGTGATCAGCCCGATAAGGTTACTCAAAGGCGGAAGAAAGGATGTCCCCAACACTGCCATTCCTGTATAGATTACAGTATTCGAAAGGGGAATGGCTACCAGGTTGGCCGCTAGGAAATAAACCGGGAACTGGTGAAAATAATACAAAGTAATCGGAAAGGTGACGAACTGGGCAACCAGTGACATCGCTACCAGGCTCCATGCCTGGTCAGCAAGCCAGGCTCTTGGTTCCCAGAGTTCATAGAGTTCCTTGTGTAAAAGCACGATCCCGATCACCGCAATATAGCTGAACTGGAAACCGATATTGGTTACAAGATAAGGGTCATAAAGCAGCAGCGCAAAGGCTGAAATGGCCAGCGAATTAATGATATGCACATTCCTTTTCAGCAGGTTCCCGAACGAAACAAAAGTAAACATGGTAGCAGCCCTGAGGGCAGCTGGCGACAGGCCTGTTATGAGAGCATAGAGCCAGATAAGTGTCAAAATAAGCATCACCTTTATAAGCCGGCCTTTCTGCTTCTTGTCGAGGAATCCAAACAGGATGTTAAGCACCATGTAAATAATTCCTACATGCAGCCCGGATATTCCCAGTATATGCATCACCCCGGCACTCGAGTATTCATGACGGGTTTCATAATCGAGAATTTCGTCCTGGCCCAGGATCAAAGCGGCTGCGACGGCATATTCCTTCCCATCCAACCTGTTTTGATGTAACAAAACCAGGAAATGCCTGCGCAGCTCGAAGGCGAGGCCCCTGGCTGAAAATCCTGGTCTAGGCCCGATTGTTTTCCAGCTGCCCTTTTTCAGGTAAACCTGCTGATAAATATTATTCCTGGATAGGTATTGCCTGTAATCGAACATACCGGGATTTGCCGGTGGCGAAACATTGGACGGGATTGCCCGCAGTATGAGCATGTCTCCATATACCGGCAGTTGCAAGGATGAATCCTTTGCCAGGTAAGCCAGCAATTGACCTTTGACGGGTACAAACTGCCTGTTCTGCTTAACAGCCATGACTTTCAGGACCAGTTTCCAGGAATGTTCCTTTTCGCGGGGAGGATCAACTACAACAGCCAGCAGTTCACTGGCTTTAAAGGTGGAGAAATGTGATTTATGCAAAATCTCTTTGTTAAGCACCAGCAGGTTGTACCCGAAAAGAAACAGGATCAGCGAAACCAATACCCCGAATACCCAGCGTGAGCGGTATTGTGGTTTGCGGGCTATTATATTCATCCAGACGGGAACCATGAAAATGGCTGCCAGGAGGACCGGAACCAGGAAAAATTGAATGCCGCTTAAAGCTATGGCGGTAATTATGCCTGCCAGTAAGGGGATCAATAGCCTGACAACCGGGAATTGATGTCTGAATAACATAATAGTTGATACTGAATCTTAAAACTAGATTTATTTGGATAACTGGAAACAAGCAGAACCTGGATTCAGGCAGTAAAAAAAGTTAGCTGATAATGGCTTTTCTGATGATCAGATTTATCCTAAAGCTGTATCGTATGTGATTGTATAATGATATTGAAATTGAACAAGTAAAAATAGTTATCCAAAGGTAACGAATCAGCAGAACAAATGCAAACGATTACAACCTTTTAATTGTGGGCATATTCAATCTGCAAAGATTGCTGATCGGCAACCTTAGCCGAAGGTGGACAGGAAGAGATTTCAATCAGGATCATGACAAATATCCGACCTGAATACACTTATTTATAACAATTTGAAACTGTACATGCGAAATCACAGAATGAGGCCGGAGAAACAATACCTAATCACTGATAACTAATAACCAATAACCAACATCTATCTAGCCGCCTTCCTGATTTTATCCAGTTCAATCTTTGCTGCCGGGCTTACCCCTTTATCAACTACTTTGTCAATCAGTAATTTATACCAGTCCTGGGCATAAAAATACTTCAGGTTGTCCGATTCGGCTGTGCGGATCTTGTAATTCCAATGGGTAAGACCTTCGATCATATTTGCCACCACCACCTCGTCCAGCAGGTTGAGTCTTTTCAGGGCATTGATCGAATTGATACGGGTTTCAAATTCATAACTGGCACTGGTATAGTTCCTTAGTTCATCGATGTACTTGATGTGTCCGTTCCCGATGGCAATTTCCAGCCATTTAATGCGTATGTTCCGGCCTCTCCAGCCTTGTTCATCCTTCGTTTTTTTCAGGTAGCTGTTGGCGCGTGATGGAAATGAGCCGCAAAGATTGTCCAGGGCCAGTTCCACGTTGAGGTAGGAGGAATCGGAAAGCATCTTTTCATAGGGCTCCCGGATAGCTACCGGTACCTTTGTGATGTTCTGCAATACGGCCAGCCGTACCTTGTCGTCAGGGTTATTAATTGCACTGACAATCAGTTTCCGGGTATCTTCAGCCTGGTCTGCCGAAAGCTGGGTAATGATCTCTCCTTTGGTGAGTTGGAACGTTTCTTTGGTATAGCATTTTAACAGGCAGGGCTTTTTCTGCTCAAGCGGGAAATCTCTGAGTGTTATCAGCGCATCAAAGCGGTCAATCATATTCGCAGCATGTTCAGCCTGTGCAGCCAGTTCATCGTATGAGCGGGTGAATTTTACCTTCTTAATCACCTTGCGGTTCGGATCGAACAGCACAAAATCAATTGGTTTTCCTGACGGATTAGGAATGATCACTTCCTCATGCCTGGCGGAGATCCATTGTTGTTTCTGATCGGATGTCCCATCCTTGTAATGAACCTCAAATCCAATCGGCATCTTAAACAACCCGATCAGGTCGTCCGTTTTCTGGACCTGGTCCACTAAAATCCTTGTTTCTTTCCCGCCATTGTTATTGGTGAATTGCTGATAGCTTACTTCGTAGGAAGGCTCACCCCCGCGGTAAATCCATTCCTCGAAAAACCATTCGGGCGATTTGCCGGTAGCTTTGCGGATGGCAACCAGGAAATCATTCGTTTCGGCAACCTGGTAGGGATGTGATTCAAGATAGAGTTTAATGCTTGCTTTGAAACCATCGTCGCCCAGCACATCCCGAAGCATATCCAGAACCAGTGAGCCTTTCGGATACCAGCGGTTCCGCCCGCCTGAGCTGTGCCCGACAGCATAATTATCAAGAGCTGCGGCATCAAAGGTTTCGCTAAGTTCTTTCTTGCGCACATCCTGGTAATAGTCATCTCCGAAAATATGTTGTTCAAATTTCTTTGCCCAATAGGTGGCAAAGCTTTCCGTGATCCAGACATCCTTTCCTTTCAGGTGCGAAATATAGTTCCCGAACCATTGATGGGCCAGTTCATGCGCGTTCACGTTCACGTAATTCCGGCCCTTGAACCCGCGGGCATCTACCATGAGGTAATCGCCGAATACAGTCGATGTCGTGGTTTCCATGGCGCCGTACATATAATCGATAACTGGTGCTTCGCGGTAAATTTCCCAGGGATAGTTGAGCCCGAACTCGGATTCATAATAATCAAACATTTCGGGCATATAGCGGTAGGTGGGTTCCACATGATCTTTCCAGTCCGGGTAATACCATTGCTCCAGGGGCAGCCCGCGCTTCGTTTTCAGGGAAACGAAATCATAGTCACCGATCACCAGGCAGGTGGAAAAGAAGGGGTGGGGATGACTCATTTTATAGTACCAGGTCTGGGTGTGATCGGTATTTTGCACCACTTTTTCGCGTACCCCGTTATTAAATACTTTATATTTTTCATCAACGGTTACGGCCATGTCCACGGTAATGATCCCGGGAGTAAAGGGTAGCCAGTGGTCAGGACGCTGTGCCCAGATTTGTTTCCGCTTCAGCTTTTGAGGATCATTCCAGCCGACAAAATAAAGTCCATCGGTGGGTTTTACGGAATATTCAATAGATATGGTATTGTTAGTTTGCCATGCCAGCTTAACCGGAGGATGTATGATCACATTGCTTCCCCGGATGCTGAACCTGGCAACCAGGCCGTCAATTTTGATTTCGCTGATTTTGAGTTCAGGAACCGAAAAGACAAGGGAGTCAATTGTTTCATTCAGTGTTTTGAAGGTGAATTCTACCTTGCCAATCACTAAAGTATCAAAGGGCTTGACAGTGAGGGCCGCATTCATATGCGAAAGTTCAATCTCCCGGTCCTGCATTTCATTAGAGGCGTCGTAGAGGTAGGAGGTGGTTCTGTCCTGTGCCCTGGCAGTGAAAGAAAATGCCGATGGGAAAAGAAAGGTAAAAAGAATGATTTCGGGTAGATATTGTTTCATTGATTTCAGAATAGAGTGGGTTCATTATTAAATATTCGTAAATTCGGGCTTAGGAATTATATCAAATTTACATTAAATTGTGATGAAGGTACATTAAAGTAAGTAAGATTAATATGCCTTTTTACATTAAATTAATTCCGGGAAAGATAATTAATTGTATACCGTTGCTATTTCGTTTTGCGAAAAAATCAAACTTGAAAGGCCCCGGTATAACTGAATCTAAACGAAAATTGCTTTGCATTTTCATCAAGATTCAGTATAACTCTAATGAATGAGCCATGAATAAATCATTATTCTTCCTGATAATAGTACTTTATGTCCCATTCAGGGGTTTGTGCCAGACCAACATCAGCCTGAGTAATCCTTCTGCTTTAACAATCCTGCAGGGAAACTATAATCCCCTGGATTATACTCCATCCATCACTCTGAATCACCCTGATTCTATCCTGAATGGTATTGTAAACAATGTTTCAAAAGATACCCTGCTCAGTTATCTGTTGAAAATCGACAGCTTTCATAACCGAAACAGCGGCTCGGATACGGTATCGAAAACAAACGGTATTGGCGCAGTGAGGAGGTGGATTTATCATAAGTACAATGAATTCAGCGGCTTGAACGAAAACCGCCTGGTGACCACTTACATGGATTTTGATGTGGCTGTTTGCGGTCAAACTCACCACCGGAATGTCCTGGCCATCCTTCCGGGAATGGATACCAGCAACAAGGAAATCCTGGTGCTGGAGGGTCATTTCGATACGCGCTGCCATGGAGCCTGTGATACGACTTGCTATTCTCCTGGAATGGAAGACAATGGTTCCGGTACCGTCCTGGTGATGGAGCTGGCCCGTCTCCTGAGCCGGTATGCGTTTGATCACACTATTCTTTTCGCCACGGTAACAGGGGAGGACCAGGGTTTATACGGTTCGACGGCTTTGGCAACCTACCTGAAAAGCAATAATATTATAATCCGGTCGGTATTCAACAACGATGTGATAGGTGGCGTCATATGCGGACAAACCTCTTCGACTCCAGGTTGCCCGGGCCTGAATGCCATTGACAGCAATCATGTCAGGATATTCTCCTATTCACAATCAAACGATTCCACCCGGAATTCACCACACAAGCAGCTTGCCCGGTATATCCGGCTTCACCAGGATGAAAGGATCAACCCGCTGCTTGCGACACCCATGACTATTGACCTGATGATTTCAGAGGACCGGACAGGTCGGAGTGGTGATCAGATTCCTTTCCGCCAGAAAGGATATACGGCTCTTCGCTTTACATCCAGGAATGAGCATGGCAATGGAGCCGGTAATCCCCCCGACCGGCAACATACCTCCGACGATATCCTTGGAATGGATACAACCTTTCCCCCTGACGGAGTGATTGACAGTTTCTTTGTCAATCCTGATTACCTGAGGCGGAATGTCATAATGAACGGGGTGAACCTGGGCTGGCTGGCCATTGCGCCTCCTTCACCGGTCCCGGAATATACCCTTTCAGGAGATACTATGATCATTACGTTGAATAATAAAGATACCGTTTACAAACATTACAGGGTCGGAATCCGGTCGCAGCATACAGGTACGTTAAACTTTGATACTGTGCTTACTTTCATCAACACTTCCAGGATGGTAATTCCCGTATTTGGTTCAAATAAAAACAGTTTCCTGAGTGTGGCCAATGTGAAAAACTCTGTAGAAAGTTTGTTTAGCAATGAATACACCTTTCTGGCGGTAGGGTACGGTAGTAACTCATTGAAGAATTGGGGAATACTTTTGCATCAGAACCGACCTAACCCTTTTTCGGAACAAACCGAAATCATAATCGAAGCCCCTGAGGACGCATGGATTAGGGATGCGGTGATTATTATAACCGACCTTACCGGAAGAACATTAAGACGTTACCCTCTTGAAATTTCCCAGGGCACGAACCGGGTAATTGTTCGTAAGGAAGGATTGGCGAGAGGTATGTATACCTATTCCCTGCGTTTATCAGGCAGGATAA
>JANXXZ010000169.1 GCA_025350385.1 Bacteroidales bacterium | reverse complement strand
CATCGCTTTGTAAGCCGTTATCTTCAGTTTCGTCTGTCATGTTGGGAATAAAAGTTATTCGTTATAAGTTATACGTTACCAGTATTTTGGAAGTAGAAATAATGTGCAACATTAAGTTGACATTTTCAAATTCGCGCATTTTCAAATTTTCAAATTATAGATCAACCGGTTTCTGAATGATTTACCTGACAATCATTTTTCCGGTTGTTGTTTCACCTGAAGTCTTGTTATACAACTTCAGCAAATACAAGCCAGGAGTGAGATACCCAACATCAGGTCTGGAATTGTAGATCGCCTCATTAATAAGACTGCCAGAACCATTATATAGGGTAAGATGTACATTTTCGGCCGGTTCTTTACTCCAGGCTTCCGGCAAAGCAATATTTACAGTGCCGTTGGTGACCGGATTTGGATATATTCCCATTATTAAAGAAGATGCCTGTTGATGTATTCCAAGTGGATCAGCCAGTCCCACAACAGGCCGAAGCATTAAAGACCCTGCGTGTTGTTCGTCGCTCATCTGCCAGGTTCCGTCAACATTGTAAAAACGGTTAGTGTGAGAGTCGTTATACCGGTCAAAACCGACATTCAGGTTGTCAAGGGCAGTCTGCTGCCAGCCGGCATAAAATATCAGGCCGGGGAAATTGATAGGATCTATATTAACAATTGTATCAAACCAGTATGTATGAAAAATATTAAGGCTGTCGGCATATACAGGTGTGATGGCTCTCTGCCTTTTAATTACCTGGCCGGGTTGGCCATTATGATCATTCCAGATCACAAAATCGATATACTGCAGATTTGTGCCAGTACGAACCTGGTTTAAATACAACTGAATCCCGCGCAAGTTGTCAGCTTTGTTTAACTGGAAACGGACGGCATACGATCCTGCAGCTCCATTCAGCCCTATTCCGGCTTCTGCAGTTCCATCATCATAAGCATAATAATTACTGAAAACCTGGGTATACCTTATCGTATCATTCTCCTGGTTTTCCAATCCCGGGTCGGTTGTGAGAAAATGGGTGGTATGGAATACAATTTTTTCCTGGTTCTCAAAAGGGGAATAGAAAAAGTTAACTGCAGGTCTTGCAAAACGCTGGTATGTCATATATCCGTCAGTATAAAACGGTGGGATCGTATAACTGTTTCCAAGATAAGTATAGAATGGTAATTGAGAGTCTTTCCTCACATTATAGGTGTAGGCAATGTTCTGATAGGTATGGTCAAGGTTAGCAATCAGGATGCTGACTGTATCTTTCATTTCCAGCAGCCAGTTTTCTTTGTATTGTTCATAAGGCATTGCTTCATATTTCCTGAGCATCGAAGGAGCCCTGTCGGCAAATGCCACATCATGGAACACGGTGTCATGACCTGTATTTAATACTACAAGATCGATGTTCCACTGATCTCCATTACTTTGCCAGTCAGGTTGGTTCTGGCTGGCGAGACTGGCTATATTCCTGAACCGGAAACGAAATCCCTTTTTGTAATAAAGAGCACTATCTACTATGGGAATAATAACCTGTCTGAAATACTTGTTTTGTTGCTGTGCAAAAGTATCAACCTGGACTCCGCCGGGGGTTGACCACATAGTATGCCAGCGTGGAGATATGGTAGTGTCCTTCGGGGTATAAAGGGTATCAATTTCAACTGGGGAATGAAATTCAAGAATAAGGGAATCTTTTTTCGAAGGCATGGAACCTCTGCCCTGTGGCTGGTAATAGAAGCTCAGGAAGGGTGAATCCTGCCTGGTGATAGCCTTTTTAACAGGTGAAAAGAGCGAATCGAGCCTGAAAGGTTGAGATGTAAGTTTGTCAGCGTCGAATGGATAAGGACCGGCATTGGAATATAGTTTGCCATGTTCATCGATTGCGTCTAGTGTGGCAACGCCAATAGTGGGTGGAAATTTGGCGTAATCTGTATTGATGTAGGCATAGTTATCAGCCCATTTTTGGGGAGAGGGCCAAACGGAAATAGTTGAAAAATCATCGGAAAACGGCAAGGTGAGATAGATAGTGTCAGGATAATTACGGCTTGCATCATTCAACGAATTTTTATACTGCGTTGCTACCGATGTATTGAAATCAAGACTGTATATTGTTTCCTGAGCCCATGCCTGGCTTGAAATTACTGCCAGAAATAAGATATATATTATGGTTCGCTTCATCAAAATGCGGGTTTATTTTCCGATACTGTCATTCCTGATAGTATCAATTTGAAGGGTTTGAATATAGCTTTCAAAATCAAAGGTTTCGCCAGAGTGATAAATGAGACTGATTGTTGTTCCATTCGAAATCTTTTTACCATACACATACATTGGTGATTGATCATATACTTTTGCATTGAGTGAATCTGAATAACCGTTATAAGATTCATTGCCAAGAACCAGTCCCGATCGCATGATGAGAGCAATTGCCTCAGCCCGCGATTTTCCGATCAGGAAAGGGATAAGGGACTCTGTTCCACCGCTGCCCGACCCGATCGAAATGTCAACCATTGATCCTTTGGCGATCATCTTACCTGGCTGAATGCCTCGCCCATGAACTGAAACCTGCAAAACTGCATTTTTGGCAATATCAGGTATTATGCTGACGTTACCAAGCTTAAGCCCATAAGTTTGCAGCAAGGCTTTGGCCTGCCTGAAAGAAAGGTCGACTAATGCCGGCATTTTAACCTGTTCAGGAAGAAATGAAACTACTGAAAGGTAGATAGTCCTGCCTGGTTTTACTTTTGAATCAGGAAGTGGATCCTGTGAAACTACTATACCCCCTTTATTTGTGTAATCATATACTGAATCCACAACAGCAATTTCAAAATCGCTGCTCGATTCCATCTTGTCAATTTCTGAAACCTGCATACCCACGAAAGTTGGAACTACCATGGATGATCCATGCCGGGTATACTGCTTAAGTAGCATCAGAGTGATCCAGGTGAGAAGCAGTGTAATTAACAGTAATAAGGCAAAATGCTTTAAAAACTGCTTCGTTGTAATAAATTGAATTAAATTCATGAGCCCGGGTAAACATAAAGTTTTTTAAGCATCTATCCTGCACTGATTATAACTTTTTGCATGCAGAAATATTGTTTAAAGTCTGCAAAGATATGAATTTCCGGGGGTACACTCTCTTATTAAGTCGCTACCTTTGCAATGCGAAAATTAAGTAAATATCTTATGAGTTCAAAATTGAAGATAGCCCTTCTGATGGGTGGTGATTCCGGTGAGTATGAAGTTTCAATAGCAAGTGCCAGTGTTGTGCGAAAATTTGTTGACAGAAAGAGGTTTATTTTATACCCGGTATTGATTCGTGACCGGGAATGGTATTATAAGCCTGATGATTCTTTGACACTTCCCATTGATAAAAACGACTTCAGTCTTTTACTGGATGGAAAAAAGATTGTATTCGATTGTGCATTTATTGCTATTCACGGAACTCCGGGCGAAGATGGAAAACTGCAAGGTTATCTTGAAATGGCGGGAGTTCCATACACCACCTGTGATTTGACTACTTCAGCCATAACATTCAATAAATACTTCTGTAATGACCTCGCAATCCAATACAAAATGAATGTGGCAAAAACCCTAATGCTGAGGCCTCACGACATGTGGGATTCATCTGAACTGGCCGATTCAGTGGGTTTGCCTTGTTTTGTTAAACCTAATAAAGCAGGTTCAAGTGTAGGAGTGACTAAGGTGTATAAAATTGAAGGTTTTGAACCCGCCATTAAAAGCGCCTTTGCTGAAGGTGATGAAGTGTTGGTACAGCAATATATTAAAGGGCGTGAAATGGCATGTGGCGTATTACGTACCAATGGCAAGATCAGGGTTTTACCGGTAACGGAAATTATCTCAAAGAAGGATTTTTTTGACTATGAAGCAAAATATACCTCTGGCATGGCCGATGAAATTACCCCGGCACATATTACCCCTGATGAAGAATCAGAATGCAACAGGATGACAGCTGAACTTTATCAGAAATTCAATTGTAAAGGAGTTGTGAGGTTTGATTATTTCCTTAGCCAGGGAAAATGGTGGTTCCTTGAAGTAAATACGGTGCCGGGATTCTCCGAGGGAAGTATCGTGCCGAAGCAAGCCCTGGCCGCTGGTATCGGGCTTAAAGAGTTTTTCGGGATGTTACTGGATGAGGCGATGAGGAAATGATGATATTGAAAGTTGAAAGTTGTGAGTTGACAATTCTAAATTTATACCCTTCAGTTTATTTTTAAGAAGGAAATAAGTTTTTCCACTGCAATTGCCCGGTGGCTTATTCTATTCTTTTCTAACAGGGACATTTCCGCAAATGTTTGATTATAACCATCGGGTACGAAAACAGGGTCATATCCAAAACCTGTTATTCCACGCCTGCTTTCGATAATTATCCCGTGTACTATACCTTCGAAAAGGAATTCCTGTCCATCATGAATCAAGGCAATCACTGTACGGAATCTTGCTTTCCGGTTTTGAGAACCCTTTAATTCGTCCAGCACCTTGTCCATGTTTGCCTCAAAGTTATGGGCTTCATCGGCATATCTTGCTGAATAAACTCCAGGGCGCCCCTGTAAAGCTTCAACTTCCAGGCCGGTATCATCTGCGAAACAGTCATAGCCAAATTTTTCATGAACAAATTGAGCTTTCAACAGGGCATTTCCTTCTATTGTTTCGGCAGTTTCTTCAATATCTTCTTGGCATCCGATCTCATGCAGGCTAACAAGTGTAAACTTATCGCCAATCATTTGGCTAATTTCTTCCAGTTTATGTAAATTGTTAGTGGCAAAAACAAGTTTATTCATTGGTTATCAGAGTCTGTTTAAAATT
>JANXXZ010000472.1 GCA_025350385.1 Bacteroidales bacterium | reverse complement strand
ATATCCTTTCGGCCGCATGATTGAAGAAAGAAATGTTCCCTTCCGGAGTTATCATCAAAATTGCGTCCTGGACTGAATCTGTTATGGCCCGCAACCGCGACTCTTCGGCATGCAGTGCTTTCTCAACTCTTTTGCGGTTGGTAATGTCGAATACCATCCCAATCAGATAATCCGTTTTCCCGTCAGCAGAACGAACACCTCTTACGGACATGCTTGTCCAGATAATTTCCCCATTCTTACAGATGAACCGCTTATCCAGTGAATAACCATCGATTTCTCCTGCAATAACCTGGTTAAATTGTTCCACATCCAAAAGCAGGTCATCAGGGTAGGTTAATTCTGACCATGTCATTCTTTTCAGTTCTTCCCAGGAATAGCCAAGCATTTCACACAGATGATCATTCACTTCGATCCACCCGGTAGTTGGCGATGAAATTGCAATACCGGCTAAGGATAATTCGAAATAGCTTTTGAAACGTGCTTCACTTTCCCGCAACTTTTCTTCGGCCTCCAGGCGATTGGAGACATCGCGGAGTATTCCCTCGTGGAAAAGTATTTTACCCTGTTCGTCCACATTATACCATCCGTGATCTTCCACCCAAATTCCGGAACCATCCTTCTTCCTGAGTTGGTATATCCCCATTTCTTCGAACATTTCCGCCAGGACCAGACTCTCCCTAACCAACGGATCAAAGTACAATTGAGTCTTGATATCTATGGCTAATAATTCTTTTTCACTCTCATATCCAAGCATATTAACCATAGCAGGATTTACCTTGACGAATCTGCCTTCGGGGGTGCTCTTATACACGCCATCAGGCATTCTTTCGATCAGGTTCCGATACAGGTTCTCACTTTCCTTCAATGCCTCTTCCACCTGCTTGCGTTCGGTGATATCGTTAATTGTGGTAATAAAGAATTGCGGATCACCCTTTTTATTGCGCTGCAGATAAGTAGATAAATCTGTCCATACAATACTTCCGTTTTTATGAACATATCTTTTTTCGAACCGGGCAACATTAATTTTCCCTTCCATTATTGCAAGGGCCTTATCAGCACTTAATTGAATATCATCAGGATAGGTAATATCCGACCATTTCTTTAACCTGAGTTCTTCCTCGGTATACCCGACTATTTCGCAAAATGATTTGTTGACATGCATGGACTCATCGATCCCGGATATGGAGTTACCGACCGGTGAATTTTCGAAAAGATTCCGGAACTTCGTTTCGCTATCCTTCAATTCTGAAGTCCGGTCCGATACCAGCAGTTGCAGTTTTTCACGACGGCGAATGCCCGCAGTAATCAGGATTGTCAATGTGAAGGTGAGCAGCAATCCGATCAGCACCATCAGCCAACCTGCCCGGAGAGGATGCATCGTAACGAACTCAGGCCCGGCGCTGGCAGTTACGGTAAACACTTTGCCGAAAGCAAAAACCGGGCGGGTCAGTTTAAGTTCCGAATTTAAATTTGTGCCTGTTTCACGCGAAGTAGAAACTAATTCCGGCGCTTTATCTTTATGAAGTATATTAAGATCAATGGATGCCGCCTGGTCAGGGTTAGTAGTCTTCAGCAATGTTCCCAGCTTAAGCCGGGCAAAGACAAAACCGCTCAGGTCATCAGGCTTTTTGTTGTAATAGAGAGGCTTGAAAATCAGTAATACCTTTTGACTCACTTTTCCCTGTAATAGGTTTTCGGGCTCAGAACCGGAAGTTAAACCGGTTCGTATTGCCATTTCAATGGTTGAACTGCCTGAGGGTTCCGAGCCGAAATCATAACCAATCTCGCCCTCATTCTCCTCAAGGGGAGCCACCCGTAATTCAGGAAAATACATAGCACGGCCTGAAGCCTTTACCCGCTTCCCCTGCTTATCATTCTGCCAGATTTCAAAACCGGACATTCCTTCCGAACGAACAAGCAATTCGAATGAAACTTTGTTATAGTCTGACACAGCCGGGATCCATCCCCAAGCCTGCACTAGCGGTATCCTCGTAAGGTATTTGGTGAATTCCAGAAACTCTTTTTTTGTAACCTTTTCACTTCCGTTATAATAGTTTGCAAGTCCTTCCAGTTCAATATCGCGGAAGTCGAACAAATCATTGGCAAGATTGGCTGTTTTACTGAGCGCGAGGGCTTTGAATGATTCTGCCCGCTCGTAAGATACTTTATCGTATGCAGCCTTTGAAAAAAACAAGGTGACAGTTATACCCACTGCAATCACTATTGCGGGTTCAATTTGCCGCATCCAGCGTGGTGAACTACCGGTTAATTTTGAACGCATTTTCAAGAGGTAGGCACTGATAAGCAGGATCGTTATCAGCGAAAATGTGAGGAACAGGATTGGCAGGGTAGTCCTGGCAACAGCCCATTTCCAGGCTCCTGCATCCATATCCATACCTAAAACTGCAATCTGTTCCCCGGTTAAAGGATCTGTTAAGGGGACTATTACCGTAACCCAGGTACCCCAGGCATCAGGCAAAGGTCCTTCAACAAATGGATTCCCTGAATCGAAAACAGCATAAAGTTTACCTGAAGCGTCCGGGTAGATTTCGCCTGATTTTGCCGGTTTGTTTTCGTCAGTATCCAGGTAAAAGAATACCTTACCGCTGGCATTCCGGCCCATAAGGTAGAGAAAGCGGCAGTTTTGATTTGTCTGCCTGATAACTGAAAGTTGTTCCCTGATCCTCTTGTATGCTTCTGCGTTCCGGTTCAAATTTGCCCCGGTAATCATCCTCACAAGATCAAGGTTCATTGCCTGTTCAATGAGCTGTGCCTGCTGCAGAAGGTCTTGCCGCATTTCGCGGTCGGCCTGTTTCATTTTCCAGGATGTACCCAGTCCCCCGGCGACCAGCAGGATTGCTACGGCAACGGCAATCCGGAATCGGCCTGTTGCTTTCAAAAACTTAGACGGATCTTTTTGAAGCGCCGGATTGTTTTCGGGCAATGCTTCAGTTTTAACAGTACGCTTATGATTGTCTTGTACTTTTATTTCTTGTCGCTGCACAGCAGTTTCAGTTTGTTTCTTCATTAATTATTGAATGAACTCATTACCTTTCCATGAGTGGAAATTATTTCTCTATTCCTTCCTTTGAAATCAATGTGCATACTGGTTTCATTAACCAATGCCCCCGAAGAAAATATATCACGTTCGTTGAACCGGCAGGTTACACCCGGTTAATGAAATGGTTACATCTGCCTCTGAGATATTACGCTAAAAAGGTGGGATGAAAAAATGAATGGGGTTAATTCCTCTCCCAATGTTGCGTTCACAGCCAGAATGAACTTGGCCTCCGTTTTGAACTCGTTATTCTGTTTATGATTCTGCAAATTTACGATGTTTTCCCGACTTCCTCCCAAATCATTTCAGTTATTCACATGCAGTTCATTGATCCTCAGCTGTTCGTTGAGAGTCCGGTTTGTGCCATAAGGACTTCTGCGGAACAACAATTATAGGAGATTTGAGATGGATGGGGTGTTGGTAAAAGTAAATCGATTCAGAGACTGTTTAAAATTTATTCTAACCTTATTTACCCCTTCATGTCTCCCCCTGAAATCAGGGGGAGGAAATTCTAAGAAGGATTTTTCTTTGATTGAAAGAACAATAATCCGGTACAATCTGCTCCCTCCCTGTTTTCAGGGAGGGCCGGGGTGGGTAATTATTTGTAAATTTAAACAGTCTTTTAGAATCTGTTTAATATTTTAGTTTTATCCATTAAATAGCCGTCTCGTCAAAAATTTGACGAGACCAACCCTGACTGCCTGGACGGCGGTCAGGCAGATGAAAAGGATTATTAAACCAATTATGGCGAAGCGTTAGCTCACGAATACCTTTAAAATCAACAATTTGTGAGTAATTCCCCCTCTGCCGACAGGCAGGCATCTGACCCAGTAAAAACAAATGTTAACAGATGGAAAAACCGAAGTAAAAATCACCGGAATCAAGAGGCCTTCTTGTCGCGCAAAACCGTTTTAATTTGTAGAGGATTGTATAAAAATGTTGTAGCTCGATACGCTACATAAAAATCAATGCAGAAGGATTATGGGTTTGTCAGGCATATTGTTACCGGGTAAATTCAGACAACAATTCGGGTTAGCAGTTTTCTAAAAACCTATAATTCAATTTGATACGGTTAGTATAAGAAGAATTGGAAATTGAAATAAATAGTCATACCGGAATTCAGCCAATTGATAGAACCACTTATCTGGAGCTTATATTTCCTTAAATTAAAACAATTGTCATTGATGATCCGTTCATACGACAAGCATATTCATTTCGGAATGCAGAGAATAAACGAAAAACCGATAACTTTGGAATGTCCTAATTAATTTACCGTTGAACGCTGATTTTCACTAAATCTGCATTCCAGAATTGCAGATAATCCACAAATTGGAATCCTTGATTTTCTTGTAATTTTTATTGCATTCTGGCTTCGTAACAATTTACCTGTAGAGTGAATTTTTTAAATCAATACCAGGAAATAGCCGTCTTGTCAAAGTTTTGACGAGAGTAACATAAAATGAAAATATGTATAACCATGCATATTCCATCCGACCTTTAAGAAACAAAATATTTACGGATGAAAAATGAAAACAGAGTGATTTTGCTGGTTGAAGACAATTCAAGCGATGTTGAATTGACCAGGCGGGCATTGTTGAAAGAAAATATTGTGAATGAAATTGTAGTGGCTGAAGATGGACAGGAAGCACTGGATTATATGTTCGGGGAGGGGAGGCATAAGGGTCGCGATATTACCCAACTTCCGGCTCTTTTGCTGCTCGACATCAACCTCCCTATTATTGACGGCCTGGAAGTATTGCGGAGGCTCCGCGCCGACCCGCGTACACACCGCCAACTCATTGTTATCCTCACCTCTTCGAAGGAAGAACAGGATTTAATCAAAAGTTATGATCTCGGAGTAAATAGTTATATTCGTAAACCAGTTGACTTTAATCAGTTCTCGGATGCTATAAAATATCTCGGCTTGTATTGGTTAGCAATTAATGAACCACCACCAACAAGATAAAACGACTATGGAAAAACCCATACGCATCCTCATTGTTGAAGATAATAAAAGCGATATTGAAATTGAAAAACGGATGATATCCCGCGAAGGGATCGTATTTGAGGATACGGTAGTGGAATCGAAGGATGATTTTATTGCCGCATTAAAGGAATTTTTGCCCGATATTATTCTTTGTGACTATTCAATGCCTAAGTTCGACGGGATGAGGGCCCTGCTTATCCGGCAGGAACTGGCTCCTTTTATTCCATTTATCCTGGTTACAGGTTCAATAAATGAAGAGGTGGCTGTTGAATGCATGAAAGCAGGAGCCGACGATTATGTCATAAAACAGAATCTCATCCGCCTTGTTCCGGCAATTAAGACCGTGCTTATAAAATATGAAACGATACGGTTAAGGCAGGAAGCTGAAATAGCATTACGAAAAAGTGAAGAACGGTTTAAGCAGATTGCGGAACTAGCCGGTGAATTTATCTGGGAAGTAGATTCAACCGGAATATATACATACGTAAACAAGACCAGCGAAAGTATCCTGGGGTATTCGGCCGATGAGATTATCGGTAAAAAGCATTTTTATGATTTTTTTATTCCTGAAAAGCTTGAGGAACTTAAGTCAGCCGCACTTGGCGTCTTTTCCGAAATGCTGGGATTCAGGGATTTTGAAAATCCAAACCTTCATAAGGACGGGCATACTGTGATCCTCTCGACAACCGGCATGCCGTTGCTTGATGCTGAAGGCAGACTGTTGGGATACAGGGGGGTGGATAAAGACATTACGGAGCAGAAAAAAGCTGAAATCGCCCTTCGCGAAAGCGAGGAACGATTCAGGAACCTCTATTCGAATATGGGAGAAGGTGTTTGTTTGCATAAACTGGTTTATGATCATGCCGGCAGGGTGGTTGATTACAGGATAGTGGGAGTAAACCATCAATATGAAAATATTCTGAGTCTCAGGGAGGAAGATGTTGTCGGCAAACTGGCTTCCGAAGTATACGGAACTACAATTCCTCCATACCTATACGAATACCACGACGTTGTGAGCACAGGGATTCCTTATACTTTTGAGAGCTTTTATGCCCCATTAGATAAACATTTCCTCATTTCTGTATCACCCTGGGATAAGGATGGATTTGCTACCATTTTTACTGATATAACTGAGCGGATCAAATCAGAAGAGTTAATAAGAAAAGAACGGCTGATGCTCCGTACCCTGATCGATCATATCCCCGACACAGTATACGTAAAAGATGCCGAAGGACGCAAAATTATTGCCAATCCCGCCGACCTGGCAGTGATTGGGGTTACTTCCGAGAGTGAAGTCGTTGGCAAAACTGACCTCGAATCTTTTCCTGGTGAAATAGGTCAGCGTGGGCATGCCGACGACCTGGCTGTTTTAAACTCAGGACAGCCGGTTATTAACCGGGAGGAAGATTTTCTTGATGCGATTGGAAACCGCAGGTGGCTCCTTACAACCAAAGTACCTTTATCAGATGAATATGGAGTGGTAACCGGCCTGGTTGGCATAGGACATGATATTACAAACCGGAAGAATGCCGAAGAACAAATCAAACAAAAGATAAAGGAACTGGCATCGTCCAATGAGGAGTTAACACGCTTCAACCGCCTGGCAATAGGCAGGGAAATGCGTATGATCGAACTTAAGCAGCATTGTAACCGCCTGGCTATGCAGTTAGGCATACCTCTTCCATACAATCTCGATTTTCTCAAGCAGGAGTTAAACGTCTCGGGCGAAAAATACATTCCTCCTTTCAATGCCGAAAAAGGAATTAGAAATAATGACCCTGACCCGGAAGGGAAAAGCAAGTCATAAAACAGGACTCCTTATCACTGTTTTGTCAGATAGCAAACAAGGAATCGAATAATTGCAGAAGAAATAAGGAAATAGTGAAAATACAATAGCAGGTAATTGCATTCAAAACCAGGAATGGAATTTTAATGCAATCCTTAATAAAGGGTAATTTCATGAATAAGAATCTTGAGGCACAATCCATTGAGCAACTTCAGCATGAAAATGAAGAGTTGCGTTTGCGCCTTTCCGAATCGCAGAATACACTCAATGCCATCCGGAACATACACGAAGATTCTCTCACTGAAAAAGAAGTGAATAAAGACTTTATTATTTCATCATCACCGAATGAAGCCTCCACCAAGGCCTTTTTTAACAGAATGAATGAAGGGTCCCTGATATTGTCAACGAAAGGGAAGATCGTATATTGCAACAATCATTTTGCCAGGTTAATGAACACGCCGATCGAACAAGTGATCGGGTCAAATTTTAATTATTATATTTCACAGGCTTCGGCTTTCAAGTTTGATAAATTAATCCGTGAGAGCCAGGGAAGCAAAAAGAGATTTAATGTTCCGTTTCAGGCTGAAGGTCTGGTGGAGCCGGTTCAATTGCGGCTGTCAATAAATTACTTAAGCGATAATGATTCAACAGGTGAAATCGGTGTTATTGCAGTAGATGTTTCTGAATATAAGCTGATTGAAGGTCAACTGCGTGAAGCCCGGAATACCCTGGAAAAACGGGTGGCTGAACGTACAGCAACCCTGGCTCATGCCAACGAGGAACTCGTAAAAGCACGGATAGCAACCCTAAGTATGATGGGTGATGCAGTTGAAGTAATGAATGAGCTTGAGGTCACTAACAGTAAGCTTCTTCAGGAAATTGGCGAACGAAAAAAGTCGGAACAGAAACTTGAAGAAGCAAATGTCCAGCTTCATGCACTCACTTCCCGCATCGTTACGGTTCGTGAAGAGGAACGCACAGCACTTTCGCGCGAAATTCATGATGAAC
>JANXXZ010000466.1 GCA_025350385.1 Bacteroidales bacterium | reverse complement strand
ATAAAAGGCGAGGAGCGAGGGACGAGGATCGAGGGAGTGAGTCTTTATGAAGAAGAATGAAATACGAACAGGGGTTTACCGGTTTCACTGAAGATCTTTTTCGTAATGCTGGGTGCAAACATTCTTTCGATTGCCCCACGGTTATGGGTTATTACAGCGATAGCATCAATATCGTTATTCCTGATATAGGATTCCATTCCGTAAACAATGTTATCGCTTACTATCATACTGAATTTCACGTTATTATCAGCATATTCCCTTGAAAGGTGGTCCTTTAGCTCATCCATCTTAACGGGATCCCATGGTTTTTTAACTCCAACACTCACATGAACGCAATGAAGTTGTATTCCAAGGGGGGTAATCATTGTCAACAATCGGTTCAGTGCGGAATAATCTGAGGGGTCAAAATCAGTAGCATATAACAGGTTCTTGATCCCGTCAACCTTCGGAACAGATCTGTCAGGCAATGCCAGGACAGGAATAGCCGATTGTTCAATCACTTTTGTAGTTACTCTTCCGAGGGGATGGGTTCCTTTTGTAAGGCCGCGGGTTCCCATCACAATAAGCGCCGGGCGATACTTACTGCTGTAAGCGAGTATTTCATCTGTAGCTTCACCGTTAGCAAGCCCTATGGAAATTTTTACATCAGTCATCTGTTCATGATAACTCCATGATTTTAATTTTTGTTCCAGTTTAACCAGGTTAATCCGTGCATTTTTTTCTATTTCACGCAGGTTTGCTGAGAGCTTTACCTGGTAAGCATAATGTTCATCGTAAGGCGTGATGTCGATGGCCGGATTGTAAAATACATGCAACAACTTTACTTCTGCCTTGTACTTCTGAGCCAGGCTTACAGCAAACCTGCAGGCATGCGACGAAAGACTGGAGAAATCAACAGGAACAAGAATGCGGCGGATCACGCTGATATTTCTAATAGCTTTTTCCTTGGCAACTCCTGAGTCGAATACCGAAGCACCTATTATTTTCAGTGCCTTGGCAACATCAGCTTCCTGAACCCTAAGATCAACGGTTCTGACCGGCTGAACGGTATCTTTGCCTACCAGGAAGCAGTCAACACCTTCCGTCTGCAATTGTATTTGCAAAAGCAATGCCCTGGAGTATGGGAATGTTCCCACAGTAATTATTCGCTCAGTTAACGATTTCATAGTAGCTCCTTCTTTCTGCTTAAACTCGATTTAGGTAAGAATACAAATATAATAAAAAAAAAGTAATTTTTACATACAACATGCTAATAAGTTATAAATAATGCTCTATTCAGAACCGTTCTGGGAATTCAATTTTCTCAGAAAGGTAGCGGACAATAGAACTGAAGGGAGAAAGCAAGGGGGATTGTTCGTATCTTTGCAAAAATCAGAGATATATGGAACGTAAAGGCCGGCCAGGGAAAGGTCCTCCTAAGAAAAACTCCCCTAAAGACAAAAGAAAACCATCAGGGAGAGCTCCTTCCAGCTTTTCGCGTTCGGCATCCAGGCCAGGAAATGCAGGCAATGAAAGGACAAAATCCCGTTCAACAAGTTTTAGTGAAGATAGTCGAGCCCATAGCAGTTCTGCGGACCGCCAGTTCAGTCGTAAACCAGATAATCCTTCCGGCGAAAAGCGCCCACAGCGCAGCAGTGCATCAGATCGTCCGTTCAGCCGTGAAACGGGCAAACCATATAATGAAGATCGTCCTCGCAACAATAGTTCCGGAAATCGTCCTTTCCACCGCGAATCGGACAGACATTTGGGTGAAGATCGTCCGCTTCGCAATGGTTCCACAGATCGCCCGTTTCGTCGTGAATCGGACAGACCTTTTAGTGAAAGCCGTAATAATCGGAGCAATTCGTCGAACCGGCCATTCTTTCATCGTGATTCAGACGGGCCCTCCGGTGAAGACCGTTCGCGTGGCAGCAACCCTGCAGATCGTCCTTTTCGACGTGAATCTGACAGACCTTTTAATGCAGATCGTCCACCCCGCAGCAATACTGAGGATCGTCCATTTCGGCATAAATCGGATAAACCATTTAATGAAGGCAGTCCCCACCGCAGCAATACCGAAGATCGTCCCATCCGCCGTGAATCGGACAAGCCTTTTAATGTAGGCCGTCAGGGACGAAACTATACAGAGGATCGTCCGGTCCGCCGTTTGTCAGACAAGCCCTATACTGAGGAACGTTTAAGGCGTAACAGTTCCCCTGATCGTCCTTTGCGAAGCGAACCGGACAAACCTTCCGCTGAAGAAAGTCCACGTCGGAGTTTGTCGGATCGTCCGGTAAACAGGGAATCAGGTAAACCTTACCAGGAAGACCGTCCAGTCAGGAAAAGCGCGGCTGACAGTCCTCTGCGCAAGAGCCCGGCACGTTCATCAGCAACTATGTCGGGTGTTGGTTTGATAAGGCTTAATAAATATATAGCCAATTCAGGCATATGCTCACGGCGTGAAGCCGATGAACTGATCCAGGCTGGAGCGGTTTCGGTTAACGGAGTTGTTGTAACGGAACTCGGATCAAAGGTTTCACCTACTGATAATGTAAAATATGACAACCATACCATCCGAAATGAAAAACATGTATATGTGCTGTTAAACAAGCCGAAAGGATATATAACCACTACTGATGACCCATTCGACAGGAATACAGTTATGACCCTTGTAAGCCATGCCTGCAAGGAACGAATTTACCCGGTTGGCCGCCTCGACCGCAATACCTCCGGGTTGTTGCTTCTTACCAACGATGGCGACCTGGCCAAAAAGCTTACCCATCCGAAACACAATGTGAAAAAGGTATATCATGTTGTTCTTGATAAAGCACTGACCAAGAATGATATGATGAAAATAGTGGAAGGCATTGAACTGGAAGATGGGGTTGCCATGGTCGATGAGGTATCGTATACAGGCGATGGCGCTGATAAGAAGGATATCGGGATTGAACTGCATTCGGGTAAAAACCGGGTTGTTCGCCGGATTTTCGAAGCACTTGGATATGAAGTCACTAAACTTGATCGGGTAACCTTTGCCGGCCTTACCAAGAAAGACCTTCCGCGCGGACATTGGCGGATGCTTACCGAGCAGGAACTGAACTATCTGAAGATGTTGAAATAAGAAATAGATTCCCGTATTTGGTTGGCTATTATAACATCATCTGACTGATTTGATGCATCATAAGAAGCTGAATTTATATAAAATTTTTGACTAAATACCAATCTCCGGACGATTTCGCATTAATGGATAGGATAATTCTACCGCTTGAAAAACCTAACATCAAATTCAAACGGTTCCGTATTTATAATTCTGATCTTTGGAGCATCCGGGTAACCCGGATTGATCAGGTAATTGAATTCTCCCTGAACAACGACTGAGGGCACTTTAAGCACTGCAAATTTTGATTCCCTGATGAAGCGATCGCCAATCTTCTGGGTAGAGTGGGGATGAGGGAAAATTTTCCAGTCTTTTGCTAATTCTTCCGGCTTTAGGAATACAAGAGATATTTCATCCGGAATTTCGATAGTTACCAGGGAAAATCCTTCCGGCAGGTATCCCAGCGGAGTGTGTACCGCGATTTCAGCAGTACACAGGGCTCTGGATTCCCCGGTATAGACCATGGCAATACCTTTGCTGTTCCATCGTCCTCCTGCTTTTTCAGCACCCTTTCCTGTAAGGTCCAACGCATAGATTGCTTTGCTCAGGCGATAGACTCTCATGACAGTATGCCGTATTCAATCCGTGTTAATTCATCTTTTAACAGGCCTATACCTAAACTGCTATCAAGAAGCATTTTTGGTTTTACTTTACCAAGTGCCAGGTTCTCTGTTTCAATCCACTTGTTAAATTTCCCGGATTCGCCGAATACTTCAGCCCCTTTTTGGAACAAAAGGGCAATCTCCACTATTTTTTCCGATTGCAATGGATCGAATGTCCGGTTCTCCTTTTTATAACGTTGCATGGTTCGGTCAGAGATATGTAGAAAAGAAGACCATTCAGCCATACTGAAGGGACTTCTGGAAGCGAAGCTGTTAAAGGATGGGAATTTAATTCCATTACGGATCGTTTCGATCAGTGAAAGTACATTCCCGTCATCCATTGAATTGTATGAAACAATGGGATCAGTTATTTCCATAATACCTGAATTAGTTTTACAAAAATAGGTAATTTGTCGCAATAAATACGACAAATGTTACAATATTACATTGTAATTCAAAATAGTCATATCTGTGAAATCCGTTAATAAAAATTCCGACAGGCTAAGAAATCTGCCTGAAAGTATTACTTTTGCACTCCCAATACCACAATGCCCCGGTGGCGGAATTGGTAGACGCGTCGGTCTCAAAAACCGATGGATGTGAGTCCGTGCCGGTTCGATTCCGGCCCGGGGTACAGATTAATATGCTAACAATTTGTCATACATTTTGTTAGTATATTTTTTTTGATATTTTGTCAACAGAATATCTAACGGAAATTGGTTTTTCTAATTTCAAGGACAAACAAGAATATGAAACATCAACAATGGTTCAGAAAATTTATCCTTAGTTGACTATACTTTTATCGTTTAATAAACCTGGATTCTATCCGGCTCATTACTTCATTTCTATAATTCCTGCTCAAGGGAAGTCGCACTGAACCAGTAATGACCTCATTGCCATCGATTGTTTGAAAGGCGGAAATAGCCACAAGGAAGGATTTATGTATCCTTACAAACAGGTGTGCAGGAAGCTGCTCTTCAATACCCGAAAAAGTAAGATAAGTTATATATTTTTTTTGCCGGGTATGGATGATAACATAATTCGCCATCGCCTCAATGTAAACCACCTCGTCCATCGTTATTTTTTCAATTTTACCATTGCATTTGATGAAAAAGAAGTCCTCAGTAATACTGACTTCCCTAATTCGCGCATGGAGATAGCTTTGGGCTTTTTCTACTGATTTCAGGAATCTTGGAAAGGAAATGGGTTTAAGCAGGTAATCCACCACATCCAGCTCAAATCCTTCCAACGCATATTCGGAATAAGCTGTTGTAAAAATAATGAGTGGCGGGTCGGCAAGTGCTTTTACAAACTCTATCCCGCTAAGCTTAGGCATTTGAATATCAGTGAAAATCAGATCTATTTTATTCTTTTGTAACAAACCCGCAGCTTCTGCCGCACTTTTGCATTGCGCAACCGGTTTCAGATAGTCTATTTGCCTGATATATTCCAATATGCCTTCACGGGCAATAGGCTCGTCATCAACCACTAGACAATTAATCACCATATTGGATTTTAAGGGTTGTTTCATAGGTGCTTTCATTTCGCTTCCTAGTAATTGAATGTTTACCGGGATATAATAATTCCAGCCTTCGCTCAAGATTTTTCAAACCAAGACCTTTCGATTTTTGTAATTGTTCTGTATGATCCAGTGAATTGTAGGTATTTATTACGTTTACTATAAAACAGGAATTCTGTTCAATATAGATAGCAATGTAAAGTTTGTTTTTTGAAGGGTCTTTGTAATTTGAAATGTGTTTAAATGCATTCTCAACCAATGGCAATATGAGAAGGGGCGCAATTTTAAACGAGCATGTATCTCCGGGTAATTTCATCTGCAGATTAGTGCCGGCTTCCATCCTTAACTTCTGCACGGCAACATAATTTTCAATATATGCAAGTTCTTTTGTAACATCAATCATATCGGTAGTGCATTCGTATAGCTGATAGCGTAACATCTCGGAAAGCTTTTCAACTGAACTTCGTGCTTCGCTATTCTCCTTATTTATCTGGAAATAGATAGTATTCAGGACATTGAACAGAAAATGCGGATTAATCTGTGCCCGCAGGAAGGCAAGTTCAGTACTAACTTTTTCACTTTCAACTTCATGCAACTGGTGTTCCATGCCAAAACGGTCAATAATAATCTGAATGGCACTGCTCACAGCGATAACAACGCAATTAATAATAAAAAAAAATGAAAAAAGATACTGGATCGCAGAAATGCTCCTGAATATTGATTTACCGCTCAATTCATAATAAAATGCTCCGGCGAAAATATAAGTCAGCATTGTGTTTGCAAAGGCAACTAGTAACAATACACCAATAAACTTTTTAATTTTTTTACGATACAGAAGCCTAGGCACCAGAACTTTGGATGAATAATAAGCTGGTAGAGCCGTAAAGGCAGTAACAATTAGTGCAGCGATAAATTGCTGCAAAAATGACGCATGGGGGTCATATATGAAGTATAAGAGGAATAAGGTAAGAATAATCCACAAAAAAAACTGTATTCCGAAACTGGCAATTTTTACTTTTTTACTCATTGAGTAAACAATTTTTTTAATAACGCAATTTACAGCAATTTCATGCTTTTTGTTTTTTGGGATATCAAGAATATCAGGTGTTTCATCCTTTAATTCCTTCACGATGTGTAAAACCTCAACATCCATTCTTTAAAAGCAATTAAATTTACGTATTAAGCATAAACAATTATTCAATAGTTGAAGAAGAAATAAACACAAACATAAAATTCTTTAAACACTTAAATATAATGAAAAAGTTAAGCAGAATTTGGATTTACTTATTGATAGTCATGGGGTTTGTATTAATTTTCTCTAACGGTTGTAAAAAGGATAATACCAATAATCCTTCGAACACGGTCACTGACGCTGATGGCAACGTTTACCATACAGTTCAGGTTGGCTCACAGGTGTGGATGGTTGAAAACCTGAAAACCACCAAGTATAATGATGGTTCTCCTGTTACCCCGATAACAGATAATACCGTGTGGGCCGGACGGACAACTGAAGCTTATTGCTGGTATAATAATGATGAAGCAACCAATAAGAATACCTATGGGGCATTGTATAACTGGTATGCTGTTAAAAGCGGGAAATTATGTCCTGCCGGCTGGAAAGTACCCAGTGATCAGGATTGGACCACATTATTCAACAGTTTGGGTGGTGACAGCACCCTGGTTGGCGGCAAGTTGAAGGAAGCCGGCACTGCACATTGGGTTACCCCAAACACAGGGGCCGATAACAGCAGTGGTTTTACAGCACTTCCGGCAGGCAGCCATTACACGAATGGGGTATTCTACTTAATGGGCAAATATGGATGGTATTGGAGTTCAAATGAGAGCTCTTCGGAGGAAGCCTGGCACATATATGTGCAATATAATACAAGCAATATTTACAGGAAAGCTGCCTCTAAGAAAATAGGGTTTTCTGTCCGCTGTATTAAAGGATAATAGCTGCCAGGAAAAGTAAAAAACTAAGGATGATCCCAGTCTGAAGCAGTGAAACAGGATAAATTCTTCAGTTTGTCAGGGTTGGGTAGTTAAATAAAGATGGCTGTAGTTTAGTAACGCGTGTTAAACTACTTGGAATTTTAGCATTCGTTAATCGGTGTTCGATAT
>JANXXZ010000162.1 GCA_025350385.1 Bacteroidales bacterium | reverse complement strand
GCCGGACTGATTACCGAAGATCTGTTTAAGAAAATGGAAATTGAGACGTCAATCGAGTTTTATACAAAACAGATTGAACTACTTAAAAAATACGGGAAAGAATCAGCTTCTGTCCGACTTCAATTAGTACAGGCGCAAGGTAGTTTAACGGATAATACCGCATTAAACCCAATTGGCGGAACTTCCGTTAAATCCCGATTGCCTGAAGTTGCAGCGCCTAAATTACAAGGAATATTCGCGGCTCAGGGGATCTATTCAAGTCGGGAAGAGGAGGAGGCGAATAAAGAAGAGGCCGGAAGGCAGGGCGAAGAATTAGGTAGAAAGTTCAGTGAAGGACTTGCATCTATGACTGTTGACGCTGGTGCAATGATTGGCGAAAATATTGGCAAATCTAACCAGGTCGTAAGCCACCCCAAACTTGAATGTAGGTTTGTCAAACGTCCTGCTATCTGATGATTTTGAACCAGGTTTTTTGTTTTCAAGATTGTTGTAAACTCTATCATAACGGAGGTTAAAAGTCGTGTACAGGCTTTTTGCGATATCAAGTTTATCAATTAGATAGAAGCCCAAACTTCTCTGCCTGACTATCTGGTTTATTTTGATTTCGTCCGTATCAATATAGGATTCACTAAAATGAGTGTCCGTTCTGGCAGTGTCATGCACGCCTCCAAACATATGCTCAGTCATTGTTTGCGACTGGATATCGGTTCCGAGGCTGAAATGGTTTATCAGGCTTTCATTGCCGTCAGTCCTGTTGTATTGTGCCGAGAATCCGGGGCTGATAAATGGTTTATGATCGTCGCCATTATTGGAGGTTTCCCTGTAATTATTCATTCTGAAGAAACCTTTCAGCTGGATATTCTGATTTTTACTGAATTCATAATTAATGATCGAAGCGCCTGTAAGCCTTTGGGTTTTCTGGAATTCATTAAACGGAACAGCATCCATGTTGGCGGCTGTCGGGCCAAAAACCAGGTACCGGGCATAACTGATGCCTTCCGAATTCTGGTTAAAATAGCTTGAGTAAGTAAGTAACTGGGTAACTTTAATCTTTGAGGAGGGTCTCCAGCTGAGTTTCTCGCTGATAATGTCGCCCATGAAAGCCTGGTGCAGGCGATATCCGTTTCCCTGCATATGAGAGTATGATATCCTGTAATTAATATTATCCCTGGTTCCATCAACCTGCCCCTGGGTTTTCCAGAAACCATTTGAGCCTGCCGATAGATACAAAGAGCCATTTACAGGTTTATCGCCACCATCTTTCGTAGTTATGTTTATGACGCCTCCCGTGGAACCGGCGCCATACATGGAAGCAGCCAGTCCTTTAAGAACTTCAACATTTTTTACGGATTCCCAGTCCACATCATACAGGTCGGGGCAGAATCCGCCGGGATTGTTAATTGAAATTCCATCAACCAGGACGCCGATTCCGCGAAATCCGCTTTCCGTCAATACACCCTGGCCACGGATGTATACATGTACTCTGGAACCGCCGGTGCCATTGTCAATTCTAACCCCGGGTACAAGCCTGAAAATGTCCTCGGCATTGATGGTTTTGGTCATTGAATTCAGTTGGTTCCCTTTGATAAGGGAAATGGAAGAAGGTATTTCTTTAAGCGGGGTATTTAGCCTGGAAGCTGAAATTACAACTTCGTTCAGGTTTTTTTGGGGAATTGTATCTTTTTTAGTAACGGTTTGTCCGTTGGTTTTCTGAGCCCAACCCTGGGCTCCAAACAGTACCAAAAGAACAAGTATGCTAATGTGTTTTGATTTCATAGCAATGAGTTTAAATGAGAAAAAAGTCTGAAAACAGGGATACATCCCGGAGTATACCGAATACATAAATACTTCATGCGGAAGGATTTGCTGATTACAGTGAAGCCGGGAATGAAATTAAGAGAACTGGATTTGTTTTGGTGGAGGGGAATGAATATCGGATATAACTGAAAATATTTTCGCCGAAAAGTGTAAAAACACAAAGAATTGTCCTTCAGGGTATTGCAGGCAATTACGCAGAGGTTTGATAAAATTGAGCTGTAGAATTTTTAATTCTAACCTGGTTCCTGAAGGTTCATGTGTCTTTTGGTGTTTCAATCCGACATTCAAACCCTCCAGCAACAACGGCAATTCCCGAAGTGGCGATGCCAACCATTGCGGGCTATACATTAAATGGAATAGCGGGAGATACCAGTGTCGATTTTGCTACAACAACCCCGTCGGTAACGCTGGAGCTTATTGCAAATAAAAATGTAGATTGGGTTTCGGTGACAATCGAAGATGTAAACGATTCTACGCGCTATAAAAGGTTTTACTCGGGCGCAGGGTGTGTCGATGGAACAACAACGTGTACTAAAACATG
>JANXXZ010000364.1 GCA_025350385.1 Bacteroidales bacterium | reverse complement strand
GATTATTATCGGAGTCAGGTATTTTGAAAAAGTGTTCTTTTCAATTATCTGGAACAGATACTACCATTGAAGGCCGGTATTAAGAGGGGAGAAGAGAGGCTTAAATGAACGTTATAGCATTTATACTGTTTATATTGCCTGGTGCTGTGGGTATAAATAAGCAGTGGAATCAGGAGAATCATTACTCTCAGGGAAATTCAATACTTTTATGGCCCCGCTGCTGCGGGAATTTTCATTTTACAGAATCCCGGCATATGTCCTTTTCAGTCCAAAGAAATTTAACAGCCTTATACCTGATCAAGATCGCCAAATGGATGAACCTGGTGATGCCGGTAATTGTGCTGTTTTACAATTCGAACGGCATGAATATGCGCGATATATTCCTTCTGCAAAGCGTATATTCGGTAACTCTAATGACGCTTGAAATTCCAACAGGGTATTTTGCTGATGTAGCCGGCCGGAAAACGAGCCTCCTGATCGGATCATTATTTGGTTTCGGTGGTTACTTGATTTATGCCGCTTCGTTTGGATTCTGGCAGTTTGTGATCGCCGAAACCATCCTGGGAGTAGGGCAGAGTCTTGTTTCCGGAGCTGATTCGGCTATGTTGTATGATACGCTGGCTGCAAAAAGACTAACCCCGAAATACACGCGCTTTGAAGGCAGGATCACCTCATTTGGCAACTTTGCCGAAGCATTTGCCGGCATTATCGGAGGGTTGCTGGCGGTTTATTCGCTGCGACTGCCATTTTATGTGCAGGCTTGCGTTGCTTTTATTGCCGTCCCGGCAGCGCTTACCCTAAGGGAACCTCCGGTTCATTTGGTTGCACGGAAGCCCGGTCTTCGGGATGTTTTCAGGATTGTCCGTAACACCCTTTTCCGGGATCAAAAATTAAAATGGAATACCATCTTCTCCGCAGTTACTGGTGCCTCAACTTTGACTATGGCCTGGTTTGCCCAGCCCTATTTTAAAAATATAGGATTGCCGGTTTCCTGGTTTGGTGTGGTTTGGGCATTACTAAATCTGAGCGTTGGAGTTGCCGCTATCCGTGCATGGAAGATTGAGAAGCGGCTTGGAGCGCCTTACACCGTTCTGTTGTTTACGGTTACTCTCATCAGCAGTTACCTGGCATTATCACTTGCCGAAGGTATATTTGGGTTAATAATTCTTATGGCATTTTACCTGGCCAGGGGACTTGCCACACCTACCCTTCGTAATTATATTAACATTATTACAACTTCCGATGTGAGGGCGACGGTTCTCTCGGTCCGTAATTTTGTGATCCGCTTACTCTTTGCGGTATTAGGACCGGTTTACGGCTGGATTACAGACGCATACAGCCTTTCAACCGCTATGCTGGCAGCCGGTTTAATATATGGTATGCTAAGTGGTATTAGCCTGTTCTTTTTCCTTAGGTACAAGACCTATAAAGCGGACTGATTTTGCAAAATACAGCTAAGCCGGCAAAGAACCTTGGTTAAATTACCTTTGGGAGTTTGAGAGTAAATAAATAGTTCCTATTTTTGCACTCCCAATTCGATAAAAGGAGAGATGCCAGAGTGGTCGATCGGGGCGGTCTCGAAAACCGTTGACCCCTTGCGGGGTCCCAGGGTTCGAATCCCCGTCTCTCCGCCAGAAAAAGCCGAACACAAAGTTGTTTCGGCTTTTTTCATTTTGAACTGCCAGATTCACTCGTGAAGGACACAGGGAAAAAGGCGGGGAAGCAAGGAGGGAACTTAAATTAGGACATACTTCAAGCAGATCATTGCAAGGTAGTTCCTCTCACTCAATATAAAACGCTGAAAAGCAAGTGTTTCTCTTTTCTATTTCTTCAGGTGGATTTCTTTTATTAGTAATTCCTATCCAGATTGCCTGGGAAGGAGATCTTACTCCATGACATTTCAGAACTGGAGGGAAAAATGGGAAAGTCTGTGTTTATAGAAATGACAACACAACACGAGTTTAAGTTTATACAATCATAATTAAAGAAACCGGATTACTCCAGAGCATTCGTTTCAAGCCACGCTACTGGCCGGAGGTAAATGGCATCTGTACAGGCGGATGTTTACCTATGGGTGCCGGGCTTGGAGAAACAACTTATTTGATATAGAAAACAGGTTTACTATGCTGATCATCAGCAGAACCTCTAACCATAACGATTTACTGATAGCATTCATGCACCTTCTGGCAGAGAAAGTAATGAATAATCTATATTTTATTAACTTGCAGCCACCTATTCAGTTTTTATGGCATTAGGATGGAATGAAATCAAGGTTTGTGCATTGAGTTTCTCACGCGAATGGAAAGTCGCTTTTAACGAAGAAGCAGAAGCCAAGCAGTTCCTCATCGAATTTTTCAATGTTTTCGGCATCAGCAACAGGAAAGTTGCCACCTTCGAGCACAGGGTGAAAAAGCCGGGCGACCAGGATGGATATATCGATCTCTTATGGAAGGGCACCCTGCTGGTGGAAATGAAAAGTCGGGGAAAGAACCTCGACAAGGCTTACCAGCAAGCAAGGGAATACCTTTACGGCCTGCCGGAAGCAGAAGTCCCCAGCCTTTCCCCAATGAAACCAGGCGCATTGAGTACCTGTTAGAGCTGTATGATAAATATACGGCGGGCCTGTTTAAAGAGGAGGGAGCAAAACGCAAAGGCAGGCATACTGAAAAGGTATAATACGGTCTAGAACTAAGTTCACATGAAAACACAAATGGTTAAGAAACAACTATTCACAATTCAGCTATCAGTTGATGCAACCCGGGAAAATCCAGATCATATTCTTCTGTTAAACTTTGAGTGAACTCCCCAAACAGGGAAAGAAATTCAACAGAAGACCCCTTAAAGCAGGATGAGGAACCGGTTTGAAATACCGGTTTTCTTTCATCCAAGATAATTGCAACATTCAGAATTAGAATAGCTTAAGAAGTCCAGGCTATAGCTTTAGGATGATTGGTTACTGAAAAGTTGCTGTTAATGATATGTTAAAACCTTAATTTGTAAAACTTTTCTTAAAAATCGACGTTACTTTTGCATCGGAAAATATTATATGCTAAAGAAATTCCTAAATATCCTTGTGGTTTTCATTCTGTCGGTTTCAACAGGAGGGGTATCTGTTACAAGGCATTATTGTGGAAATTCACTCATGTCGACCAGTTTTTTTAGCGCTCCCCATAAATGCTGCCCCGGGAGTTGCGATAAATGCCACAATGAGCATCGTTTTAGCAAAATAACCTCTGAATTCACAAATACCGGTGACGTTCATAATTTTGATGTTACTCTGTGGCATTTCCCTGTATTTTCAAATATTCAGCCATTACAGGCTGTTACGGTATCAGAAATCTATCCTGTTTTCGATAATTCTTATCTGCGAGCGAAGGATAATTACGCTGTATCCTGCTCTCTTCGTTGCTGATTCTTTTCAACGGATGAATAATCCGTTCAGGACCTTGTCCCGGGAATTCCCCGTGGATTGAATTCCCATTTTAATCAAAACCACTTCTAATTTTGATCGGCGCAATT
>JANXXZ010000160.1 GCA_025350385.1 Bacteroidales bacterium | reverse complement strand
TTTCGGCCAGAGTTTGCCGGGCTACTTCAAGCTGTTCCTCGAAGGATGAATGCGAAATATCCACGATATGAATCAGCAGGTCAGCCTCCCGTACTTCATCCAGGGTCGATTTGAAGGATTCCACCAGGCTGTGGGGTAATTTACGTATAAAGCCGACTGTGTCTGTGAGAAGCAATGGCAGATTGTCAATCACTACCTTCCGGACAGTCGTATCCAGAGTGGCAAAAAGCTTATTTTCAGCAAATACCTCACTCTTGCTCAGCAGGTTCATGGTGGTGCTTTTCCCGGCATTGGTATAGCCAACCAGGGCTACCCGGATCAGCTCGTCACGGTTTTTCCGTTGAACGATCTTTTGTTTGTCAATATCTTTCAGTTTTTCCTTGAGCAGGATGATCTTATCACGGACAATCCGGCGGTCGGTTTCTATTTCTTTTTCACCGGGACCGCGCATACCAATGCCTCCACGTTGTTTCTCAAGGTGGGTCCATAAACGGGTAAGGCGGGGAAGCATGTACTGGTA
This sequence comes from Bacteroidales bacterium, assembly GCA_025350385.1. Classification (GTDB taxonomy): domain Bacteria; phylum Bacteroidota; class Bacteroidia; order Bacteroidales; family UBA4417; genus UBA4417. The sequence goes on along the minus strand of JANXXZ010000160.1, from coordinate 1,513 downwards.
CTGGGCTAGCTCTACCTGGGTACGGGCAGTTATGGTATGAGCGCGTTTGGCAAAGATGTCGAGGATAAGCAACGGACGATCCAGGATCCTGCACCCGACTTCCTTTTCAATATTACGTGTCTGCGAACCACTGAGTTCATCATCAAAGACTACGATATCGATTTTCGCAGCCTTAACGTATTCTGCAATTTCAGCCAGTTTCCCTGAACCCACAAAGGTTCGTGAATCGGGCATGGCAAGTTTTTGCACAAACCGTTTATCAGGAATTGCACCGGCTGTTTCGAGAAGGAATTCCAGTTCATCGAGGTAATCGTGTGCTTTTTCTTCATCCTGTTTGGCGGTAACCAGGCCTACGAGAACTGCTTTTTCGGGGAGTATTTCAGATGTATGCATCAATAAGGTTTAGAGGTGCAAAAGTACGAATCTATTTTACAGGGAAACAGAGACTCTTTTCAGCAATAAACTCATAGGTTTAATATGGGAATAATTTGATCCCAAAATTTCCAATCCGTCAACTGAAGCACATTTTCCGCTGACTTAGCGATACCTTAGACAGGAATAGGTACCTTTGGTTAGATAAATCCCACGAAAATGCGCACAAAATTCAGCCTGATCTTTCTGCTTACTTCCCTCTTTTTTCAGATCAATGTAAGCGGGCAGTCATTTGATGAATTCCTGGCAAAGTTGTCAGCGGTATCCCCGGCCGGGAAACCGGTTATGATTCAGAAGTATCTTTCAGTTCAGCAAGCCATACCTATTATTGAATCTGATTCGAAAGTTCATTTTCTGTACGTTGGCAAAGCTGCTACTGTTGCCATTGCCGGTGATGCCACAGCCTGGGTACCATCCATGAATATGAAAAAGGTTGATGGATGCGATCTGTGGTATGCAACGGCTACTTATTCACCGGATACACGGCTGGAGTATAAAATCGTTGTAAACGGTAAAGGCTGGAAGCTTGATTCGCTGAATCAGCTGGTTGTGGAAGGAGGAATGGGCAGGAATTCAGAACTCGTAATGCCGAAGTACGAGGGTCCTTTATACGTGAATGAAAAGGATGTGGTTCCCTGGGGATTTTACATTGACACGGTTATACAGAGTAAATACCTCGGTGAAAAGAGAAAAATCAGGATCTACACCCCTCCGAAATATGAAAAAAGTAATACGCGCTACCCAGTTGCTTATTTTCATGACGGGTTTGAGTTTTTCGACCGCACCGCTGCCCGGAACATCATGGACAATATGACTTTTGACAAGAAGATAATGCCGATGCTGGCAGTCTTTGTGGAGCCCGTGCATCGTAATGATGAATATTCCGGGAAATTACAGGCAAAGTATACATTGTTTATCGTTAAGGAACTTATTCCCTATATAGCATCCCATTACAGGACGCTGAATACTCCTGAAAACACAGCCCAGATCGGGATTTCAAACGGCGGAAACATCGCATTGTGGATTGCTGCAACTCATCCGGAAAAAGTAGGGAAAGCAGCCGCTTTTTCAAGCAATGTAG
>JANXXZ010000328.1 GCA_025350385.1 Bacteroidales bacterium | reverse complement strand
GTTACAGACTGGTTCGTTGGTGTTATACTTAAAGTTGGTAAAGGAGCTGTAGTGAACTGAATATCGCTCCCATAGGCAGTACCTCCGCTGTTGGTGGCATATGCCCTGACATGATAGGCAGTATTGGGCGACAAGCCGGTAATGGAACTCGTAAATACTCCTATGCCTGAACCGTCAGTTGTGTGATTTCCTGTAATTACCGGACTTGCTGTAGTTGACCAGCATACTCCCCTGGCGGTTACAGAGGCTCCACCTGTGTCTGTTACTGTCCCACCCGATGAAGCCGTTGTCGTTGTAACAGATGTAGCCGCAGCAGTGGTTACAGTTGGTAATGCAGGCGTTCCCGTGATCGAAACATCATCAAGACATACACCATATCCATACTTGGCATTGCCTTCAAATGCAATATAATAATCACTGCTGCCAGCAGGCAAACTGATCGTTTCCATCGTCCATGCTGTTATACTGGCTGTATAAGTGGCTAGCATTGTCCATGTGCCGGTGGATGAAGTCCTGTAATATACAATTAACTGATCCTGATCGCCGCTCCACACGGCCTGGGTATGCCAGAATGTAAGGGTCGGACTTGAAATTCCGTTCAGGTTAATGGAAGGTGAGACCAGCCTGGTTTTGTTATCGGCAGCCGTGAGGTCTTTCAGGCAGGCATTATAGGTACCTCCATGTGCTGCTGAAGGATGACTATTCCCGCTTCCGGTTATAAATATCCAGTTAATGCCGGAACCTGCAACCTGTTCCTGCGTCCAACAGCCCGGACCAGACCCTGCGTTCTCAAATTCTTCTGTCCAGGGGAAAGCGCTCACAATTCCGCAGGATGTAGTGAATGTAAGATCATCTCCGTAGACAGTTCCTCCTGCATTGCTTGCGTAAGCCCTTATATGATAGATGGTACTGGCTGAAAGTCCGGTTAATGAACTTGTGTAGGTTCCCGTACCCGATCCGTCAGAAGTAAGGCTATTTAAGATGGTTGGATTAGCTGTGGTAGCCCAGCATACTCCCCTTGCCGTAATCGTGCTTCCTCCGTCACACAGGACAGTTCCTCCACTGGTGGCAGTAATCATAGTGATTGCAGAAGCTGCGGCCGTTGATACGCCGGCAGTTGGGACAAGCTGAATATTCAGATTCACTGTTCCATGGTCAGTGACAACCACATTTGAGATAGTTTGGGTTTGATAGCAGGTAGCGGAAACTTCAAGCGTGTAAGTTCCGGCTTTTATTGGCCGGTAATAATCTCCCGGATCAGAAGTGGAATATACTTCGGAGTTATTATTATCATGGCCGGGAATATAAACTTTTGCAGCAACCGGGAGTCCTGTGATCTGGTCAGTAATGATTCCATTTATTCCATAACGTGCCTGTTTTAAATAAAGAAGGAACGAACGGTAGTTATAATCCCAATAAGTGGGTAATAAAGTCGCATTCACTAATTTAACATTTGAGAGTTCGATGGTAAACTCCCTGCAGTGCTGCCAGTAATTCATGTAGTCCTGCCGGCCACCGTTCACTTCATACCAGGCAAACCCGTTGGTATAACCTGAAGCAGTCACACTGGTCATATAGCTGGCCGGAGAGTGAATGCGGACTGTATCCACATATTCCTTACTGATATATTGCCACCAGTTATCATCAGCATGCAGTGTAGCCCAGGTATCCCATGGATAATTGACGACCTCGGCGCCCCCATGAAAATTCACGGCTTCCACAAAGTGATGCTGGGATGCAAAATCCATAAAAGCAACTGTTTCAGGCTGCCAGGCATTTCCATCGGGATGTTGGCCATCCTGCGGATCAGGGTAATTTCGGTTCATGTCAACACCATTGGCATTTCCACGGGTTGCCCCGCTCACAGAGTTGTTACCTCCATGATAAGTCCCGTCAGGATTTGCAAGCGGATTGATATAAATTTCCATTGAATTCACCAGGTCAGTAACCTCTGAATTGGATCCATAATTCGTCAGCAGGTAATCCATCAGGTGAAGCATCAGCACATAACCGGTAGTCTCATCCCCATGAATTGAAGATGTAAATAGAACTTCCGGTTCAGCTTCATCTGTGGCAACATTATCCGAAATTTTGGCAACCAGCAGTTTCCTTCCGCTGGCAAGAGTAGCTATTGTTGTTACCTGGCAGAGGTTAGGGTAGTTGGCCTGGAACCCGGCCATAAGACTTTCATAGGCTGGATAAGTCGGGTAGTAATTCCAGGTTGTGCTTGGTGATAATATTCCATTATCGCTCATCACCACATCAGGAGCATAACCCGGAGATGGCAAGAGGGTGATATTGTATCCCATTTTCGAAAATTTCAGAAACTGATCAATGTTGGCATAAGCCCAGACAGTATCATTCCTTATATTATCGATTGATATCTGGCGCGTAATCGAATGAAAAGCGTCGCGTGAATGCAGCGGGAAAGAAAAATAAAACTCTTGTTGTTTCTGCGCATTGGCAAACCTGAAGGTAAGCAAGACAAGTAAAGTAAGCCAGGTTATCTTAATCTTCATTGAGAATATTATTTTGGTCGTCGCAAGTAACTCCGTTTTCAGATCACGGGCTAAAGAAAATTATAAGCATACAAGAATCCATGGTGTTATGGTGTAAACAACTGAGCAAGCCAGGTATTAGTTAATATCATAAGATTGTTCTTACCTGAAATGAATGATTATTTATTAATCTTTCATAAGGCAGACAGTCACTTTGTTGCCTTAACGGGCCAGGCACTGGGTGTACGTTTTGAATTCCTCTGTTACAAACGGTACTTCCAGTGATAATACATAATTCCCGGCTTCTGAGCATATTAACCTTTCCGGGGAAATACAGGAAATTCCCTGAAAACAGGCTAACAATCCAGGCTTTTACTATCCCCTTTTTCACAGGATCAGAGAAGGTCAGTTAGGGTTTCATCCTGAAAATGAACAAGGCTGAATTATTACCCAGTAATGTCATATCTGACGCGTTAATCAAGCCATCCCCGTTTAAATCAGTGGCAATGTATCCTGTTACAAAACTGGCCGCATCATTATCCACCAGGATCATATCGCCTGAATCAACGAATCCATCCTGGTTTACATCACCCGAATAAAGCACATATTTCCCGGACACCAGTTTCATATTATTACCGTAGGCCTGGCTGGCAGCAGAAGTGAAATTATAGTTAAGGACTGACCCGCTAAAGGAGATCGGATTGCCTGTCCAGGTTTCAATACTGTTGCGATGCCTTACCACCACATAATAGCTTGAACTCAAGGTTGACGGAATAGTAAGGGAGGCCGTTCCATCCGTATTGACATTAACTGTGTAGGGACCTCCGACCAATAAATAGGGTGCAGTGGAATTATGCAGCTCCACACTGATCTGGTCAGCTATAGTTCCTGTATACTGGTAGCCACCGGAATTATGAGCTTTATCCATCGAAGTCCCGTTAAACAGCCCTTCGAGGTATACTGTCAGGTTCAGGTTATGGTCAGTTCCCATGATATTTACAGTGTAATCCTCTGTTTCACCATATCCGTATAAACTACAGGCATCAAAATCACTGTTATTCCATACTTCCCGTACACGCATCCTTGAAATTCCGGTACTTGCTGTTGAAGGCACAGTAAAGTTGATTATCCCGGTAGCAGGGACAGCCGCGATATTTAAATTCCCCAGTCTTTCATTTGGATCAAAAGTTCCATTCCGGTTATAATCAATCCAAACCGTGATATTGTTCCCACTGGCATAGGTTCCCGGACTCAGGGTGATTGTGTAAGCGCTCCCCGGTATCAGATCAGTTGACAGGCTGCTGTAATATGTATAATAGGGACTTGCAGAGGCTCCTGTCGCATTATTGATGGAACCCAATTGTACCAGTGAAATGTAATCACCGGATCCGGTGCCGCTCGAATAGGTTGGTATACAGTAAGCGTATGGAACAACATTGATATAATTTGTTTTAATTTCTGCATCTGAACCCCAACTATTGGTAGCTGTGAGAGTGACTGTATATTGTCCCAGGGCTGTAAACTGAACCTGTGGATTTTGAGAATTTGCGTTGGTTCCATTCATAAATGTAACGGTGGCAGGACTGAAAGACCATGACCATGCAGTGGGCAAAAAAGTCGATTGGTCAGTAAAAGTCACATTTTGCGTAAGAGCCGGCGAAACGTTGCTTGCAGTGAAGGCTGCAAGAGGAGCAGAATAGGTTGTTGCGTTCACCGAAATGCCGTAGGAAAAAGTATTTGTCGCGTTAAATGACCAGGCCCTGTAATAGTAGGTTGTACCCGGGCTCAATGATGCATGGTTGTAACCAGAATTACTACCGGCGTATATGACTGTACCCCCGCCTGCAAGCGAACTCCCGGCTGAATAAGTTGTACCCGGGACAGGCACCCCGAAAGTACCAGTTGTAGATGAGACAATTAAGACGTTATTGTTGTTGGCATTTTTTGTCCATGATAAATCAATCTGAGTATTGGTGACCGGAACCGCAGTAAAACTGGAAGGGTTGACAACCCCGGTTTCCATAAGATCACTTACCCAGAGTCCACGTCCGTACGTGGCTGCTTTCAGCCTGTTATTCGTTGCATCAACTGCATCATAATAAATTTCAAGTTCCCGGATATCTACAACCGGAAGTCCTGAATTAAAAGGCACCCAGCTGGTGAGATTAGCATCTTTATAATAAACAGAGGTTTCAT
>JANXXZ010000252.1 GCA_025350385.1 Bacteroidales bacterium | reverse complement strand
GAATTTGAAGTAATCGCCGGACTTAGCCCAATTCCAGTGAATATAAAAGAATATGCTATTGTGATACAATGCGGCGGATGCATGATTACGCGCAAACAACTTATTAACAGGCTGAAACCAGCTGTGGATGCAGGCGTACCTGTCACGAACTACGGAATGGCAATTGCTTATGCCCATGGTATCTATAATCGTGCTGTAGCTCCTTTCGTGCAGGATATTTCAGGTTCGGTTGATTATTTATAGCATTTTCAATGAATCAATTCTGATGGATTCTTTACGGTCAAAGTGTGCAATCATAAAAGTCTTAATTTTGACAGCCGATTCTGAAACTTGTTTACTTCTTAAACCTTTACACTATGGGGCTTGACACTATTATTCAGATTACTGATGCTTCTGTATATCAAAAAAACATATTGATACTCTCGGATGTAACATTGTCAATTGATAAAGGTGAGTTTGTATACCTTATCGGGAAGACCGGAGCCGGAAAGAGCAGTCTGTTGAAGATGTTGTATGCCGAACTGCCTCTTATTGAAGGAGACGCCGAAGTGGCCGGGTATAACCTGAAAGAAATCAAAATGAAGGATGTCCCTTACCTTCGCAGGAAACTTGGGATCGTTTTCCAGGATTTCCAGTTGCTGAATGATCGTTCAGTAAACGATAACCTGTTATTTGTGATGCGTGCAACCGGATGGAAGGATGATGATGCTATGCGTCACCGGATGAACGAAGTGTTGGATAAAGTCGGGCTTATTACCAAAGGCTTTAAAATGCCTCACCAACTTTCGGGAGGAGAACAACAGCGGGTATGCATTGCCCGGGCACTCATAAATGACCCTGAACTCATACTTGCCGATGAGCCAACCGGGAATCTCGATCCGGAGACTTCAGAAGGGATTATGCAATTACTTATTGAAATCAGTAATGCCGGAAGGGCAGTTTTTATGGCTACCCATAATTTCAGCCTGATCGGAAAATTTCCTTCCCGTACCGTGAAATGTGAGACAGGGAAAGTTTTAGAAGTTCTTTCACCTACTAACCTGATAATTGAAGAATAAAGCCCATATAGTTAATCCTCATGATATATGAATTGAATTAACTTCCTTGCATTTGCTTCATCCGAATACCTCTTACCGAGTAATTCAGCCCGTTTTTTCATTTCTTCCTCTTTTAATTCCTGTTGAAACAGCGATGCAAGGGATTCTTTAATCGACCGCGCATCATCAGCTATTACACAAAGTTCATCCAGACCTGTTCCCGCAAGCATATTCTTGTTTACCAAAACAAAGCGCCCATTAAAAAGAGTGTTCAACAGTTTTAGTTTAAGGCCTGTTGCCTGGAATGTAACCAGGATGTTTACATGTGCCTCTCTGAGTAGTTGGTCCATCTGATTATTTGCAGGGTTTGAAATGATTGTTATTTCAAGATCTTCAGCAAGTTGCAGCAAGGAATGAGGTGGGTTGAGTCCTGCAATTATTAATGGGATATTCAACCCTGGAAACACTTCTTTAATTAGGAACTCAGCGGCCTGGGAGTTTTCGGCTACCGAAAGATTGCCATGATAAAATGCATACTTCCCTTTTCCATGCAAACTCTTTATCTCACTGTTTCCATGAAAACTTGGAAGATAAATAACTTCCTTCCCGGGAAACTGATTTTGCAGGTAGATACAGTCCTTTTCCGAAACAACCAGCATAACTGCCGCATATTTCAGTACTCTCTGGAAAATCCGCAACCGCACGCTTTCAAGCAGGAAAAAGACCCTGGTAAAGAAATTATTCTCTGATCTGGCTAGATGACAATAGTAGTCGTGTTCAATATTGCTTTCGCGATAGACCAGTTTACGCCCTTGAAGCTCTGGGTGGTTAAGGTAATAGCAGGAATGCAGGCCTTCAAAAAGAACAGGATATTTATTGGAAAGCAGGTTTTTTAGCAGGGCGTCAGAACGGCGCCCATTGACAATGTATGGTTTGAGGGAGAACTGTTCTTTTAGTCCTGTTTTCCTTTTGTAATAGGAGATGGTTTCGCAGTAAGGCTCCAGTTCAGCGGCTGGTAGCCGGTCGTATTGAAAACAGTGGAGGTGAATCCTGATCCCCTGTGCTTTAAGAGCAACCAGTTTATGAAATACATCAATCACTCCACCGTAATTTGCAGGGAAAGGAATTGTAAATGCTATTATATTTAAATGGAAATCAGGCATATGTATTAAAAATAGTTATCAATACCTTCTTTTCTTTTTCCCAGTTCAGTTCAGTTGCAGTTCTAGCGAGGTTCACCCGCCAGGTTTCGTACCGCGCCTTATTGCTTAACATTGAGTTGATTTTAGCTGCGATATGCTTAGGCTCATGGTTTTCAATGAGATCGCCGATCTGGTAGTGCTCAATTATTTTCTTTATTTCGAAAAGGGGAGAAGCCAGTACAGGAATGCCGGCATGAATATAATCGAATAGTTTGTTCGGCAGGCTATACCTGTAATTGATATTCGTGTCTTTGTCGAGGGTAAGTCCTAAATCAGAATTGCAGGTATAGGCAAATAGTTTTTCGGGTGTTTGTATTGGGATGAAGATGACTTTATCTTCAAGGTTCAGCTTTGTTGATATCGCTTTCAGTACAGGCAATACATCTCCGCCTCCAATAATTAGCAGAATAGAGTTTTCAGTGTATTGCATCGCTTCAACAGCTTCCTCTGCGCCTCGTTGAATATTGATACCGGCCCCTTGCAACAGGATTATCTTTCTGTCATCAGGCAACCCGAGTTCATGACGGGAAGGTAAAACTGAAAATTCCTTTTTCAAAGGAATGTTCCGTACAACCTTAAAATCAACCTTGTATTCGTTCCTGAACAGATTCGCAATAGATTCATTTACCGTTATACAATCCTTTAACCGTGGGACAATCAACTTTTCAAGCTGTTTCCAGAACTTCCTTACAAAGGGCCTGTGGATCACTTCGGGTGTTTGCGTAAAATATTCATGGCTGTCGAAAACGATCGGGGTACGTTTGATTTTATGAACCAGGAAGTTAGGAAGAAGGGTATCCAGGTCGTTGCTAACAAGCAGATCCGCTTTTTGTCCAAGAAGGAAGAAGAATAACCGGATATTATACTCAGCATAAAAAAGCGGGCCTTTTTCCCAGAGCAGGCGCATGCGGCTAGTCTGGTAAAGGCGTTCCTGCATCCGCATGCTGTCGTGTTTCTGCCTTCCCACCATCATTACTTCAAATCCCAGGTCGAGCAATACCCGGGCGGATTTATCCACCCTCTGATCTGTAACCAGGTCGTTGATCACTGAAATGATGGCTCTCTTTTTTGGCATTGTTTTTTTGATTGCTGCGAAATTAGGGTTTTCGGTTCAATTCCGGTATTCTTTAGCGAATAAACGGTCCTTTGGAGGTTTTCGTTTACTTTTGATTATTATTACCATACCTATGAGCCCAATACTTGAAGATGTATCTCTTAAACTACTCAATACATTTGGAATTGAGGCAAATGCGAGTTATTTCGCCAATATCTCAACAAAAGAAGAATTAGAAGGAATATTGAGTTCAGGATACCTGGAACGTATGCCGTTGCTCATCCTTGGTGGCGGAAGTAATATCCTCCTTACCCATGATTTTGAAGGTCTTGTAATGAAAATTGAAAACAAAGGAATCGAAATTATAGATGAGAATGACGATTTTGTAAAAGTAAAAGCTGCGGCCGGTGAAAACTGGCACGCGTTTGTTTTATGGTGCGTTGAAAGAGGATTTGGAGGAATTGAAAACCTTTCGCTCATTCCCGGTAATGTTGGAAGTTGCCCTATCCAGAATATAGGCGCTTATGGAGTTGAAGTTCAAGATAGCTTCTATTCACTTGAAGCAATTGATATTCGATCAGGAAAATCGATTGAACTCGATCACAAGTCCTGCCGTTTCGGTTACCGCGACAGCATTTTTAAGCATGAACTTAAAGGAAAGGCGGTGATATGGACTGTGACTTTTAAACTGAGTCGCAATCCGGTTATTCAGCTTGAATACGGTGCGATCTCGCAGGAACTCCTGGCCATGAATATCTCGAATCCAAGCATTAAAGAAGTGAGTGAGGCTATTTGCAATATCCGCAGGGCAAAACTCCCCGATCCGAACGAAATTGGGAATGCAGGCAGTTTTTTCAAGAATCCGACAGTGTCAGCCGAACAGGCTGAAATGCTGAAATCTGCCTATCCCGGTATGGTTTCTTTTTATCTGCCTGACTGGAGCGTAAAAATTGCAGCCGGCTGGCTCATTGAGCAATG